>JACUUL010000072.1 GCA_014859345.1 Thermoleophilia bacterium | reverse complement strand
CATCGTGGCGGGATCCATGAAGGCGGCATCCCTGCGCAACGGGGCCGTCGCGACTTTCAATGCGGGCTACGACGGCACAGCGGCCAATGCCGGCCTGCTCGCGCCGGGCATCACCCTGCCGCCGGCCGGCGTCGTGGAGTTGAGCTTCGAGGTGCGGATCAACGCCACGGGAATCGACGGCATCATCTACAACACAGCCGCGGCCAGCGCAGAGCTGGGCAGCCCGGCCTACGGCAGCGTGCGGGTAGAATCCGCCAACGGCAGCGTCCCCGATGCCAATGGCGACCAGGACCCCGGCAACGACGCGTCGCCAACCCCGATGCTGCTTTCGCTGCCTTCCATCGGCATCACCAAGACCGCCAGCAAACCCGTCAAGACGCCGGGGGCCGACGGGACCTGGGAGGTGGACTACACTTTGACAGTGACCAACACCGGTAAGGGCGTGGCGACCCACGTTCGGGTGGCCGACAATCTGAATTGCACCTTCCGGATGAACCTCTCGCCTTCGCCGGTCAAGAGCTGGCAACTGGTGGGCGCACCGGCCGCGCAGAATGGCCTGCTGGCGATTTCTCCGGGCTATACCGGTGCGGCCGCATGCAGCGCCCGGGAGCTGCAGAACGAGAACCCGTATCTGGCCATGCCGAGGGATCCGGCCGTGATGCTCACGGACGGAACAAAACATCTTGATCCCGGCGCCACGGAGGTGATCCGCTTTACCGTCCGCTTCACGATCGACCCCCTGGCCAAGGCCGCGGAACGGGTTTTCACCAACCGCGGCTATGTCGGGAGCTTCGACCGGCAGGATCCCGCCGGCGCGCGGATCACCGCCGCCAGCGAGGGCGCGATCGCGGTGGTTCCCCTCGACCCGTCGGGCGTGGTCTACAACTCCGCCACGCGCCAGCCGGTCCCGGGCGCCACCGTCCGTCTGATCCGCGATACCTGTGAAACCGGCCCCGCCGGTCCCATTACCGCCGCCGAAATTCTGCCCATCGAGGGGACCGCCTACTCGTACAATCCGGACGGCAGCGTTGCCATGATCACCGGCGCCGACGGCGCCTATCTCTTCTTCCTGCAATCCCCGCCGGTTGACAACAACTGTACGTACAGCCTGGCGGTCACCCCCCCGGTTGCCAGCGATCTGATCTCGCCATCGGGCATCATCCCGCCGACGCCGGGGCTCTCCCCCGGCGGCGCGGTGCAGACCCAGGATCTTGCGCCTACGGGCAGCCAGTCCACCACCTACTACCTGCGCCTGAGGCTGGGGCCGACCCTGCCCATCGTCGTGAATAACCACATCCCCCTCGACCCCGCTCCGATGGCGGCGTCCCTGCTGCTGGACAAGAAGGGGAACAAGGGCGTCGTGGAGATCGGCGGCACCGTGGAATACACGCTGCAGCTCAAAAACGTCTCGGGAGCAACCCGGACGGGCTTCACGATCGCCGACCGCCTGCCGACCGGCTTCCGCTTCAGCGACGGCAGCGCCCGCCTGAACGGCGCGCGCGTCCCCAACCCGGCGGGGGCGCCCGGCATCGACCTGAAGTTCTCTTTCCCCGCCCTGGCGCTGGATAACGGCAAGGACGCCGTCCTCGTTTACCGCGCCCAGGCCGGCGTCGGCGCCCCGATCGGCGACGCGGTGAACCGCGCCCAGGCCTTCAGCGGCAACCAGTATTCCAACCAGGCGGCGTGGCGCGTGCGCGTGGAGGGCGGGGTCTTTTCCGAGGAGGCCTACCTGATCGGCAAGGTCTTTCTCGACTGCAACCGGGACGGCGTGCAGGGCCACGAGGAGCTCGGCATCCCCGGCGTGCGGCTCATCCTGGAGGACGGTACGGGCGTGATCACGGACGTGGAAGGGAAATACAGCCTCTACGGTTTGCGCGCCATCACCCATGTCCTCAAGCTGGACCACACCACGCTGCCGCCGGGTGCGCACTTGGAGGTACTGGGCAGCCGCAACGCCGGGCGCGGCGACAGCCGCTTCGTTGACCTGAAGAAGGGGGAACTGCACAAGGCGAATTTTGCCGTCGACAACTGCGACGACCCGGCGGTGATCGCCGAAGTGGAACGCCGCCGCAAAGCGCTTGCGGACCGGCCCGACGCCGAGGGGGAGGCGGTATCGAAAACCCGGATCGAGGTCCAGCCGCGGGTCGGGCCGACCGCCGCCGAGGTGCGCGGCCGCGCGCCGTCGGGAGAGATCACACCCGCTGGGATCGCGCCGCTGCAGTCGGAGGGGATCAAAACGCCCCCCAAAGCCGATGTGTTCGAATCCGTGATGCCCCGCGATCTCAGCGGGCCGTCCTTGCCCGCGTCGCCCGAGGCGATGCTGCCCAAGATGGATCTGGAAAAACTGCTGCCCGATCTGGACAACGCCCTGGCGTTCATCAATCTGGTCGACGGCGACACCCTGCCCATGGCGCTGACCAACGTCAGCGTGAAGGGCCGGCTGGGCGCCGTGCTCAGGCTGACCGTAAACGGACGGGAGCAGGCCGCAAACCGCGTGGGCAAGAAGTCGCGCCTGGCTGAGAAGCAACTGGAGGCCTGGGAATACATCGGCGTGGAACTGAATCCGGGCAAGAACACCCTGCTTTTGGAGGAGGCCGACAGCTTCGGCAACGTGCGCGGCAAGAAGGAGATCACCCTGGTTGCACCCGGGAGCATCGGCCGGATCGAGATCGAGGCGCCGCAGACCGCCGTGGCAGACGCCGCCACCCCGGTCCACATCAAGGTCCGCCTGACCGACGACAAGGGGGTGCCCGTGACGGTGCGCACCCAGTTGACCCTGGAGGTGGACAACGGCCGCTGGGAAACGAAGGACCTGAACCCGGACGAGCCTGGCACCCAGGTGTTCATGCAAGGCGGCAAGGCGGAATTCACCATCATCCCGCCCAACAACCCGCTTGATGCCATCGTGCGGGTCTCTGCCGGCATCTTGGTCACGGAGGTGAAGATCGCCTACCTGCCGGAGCTGCGCCCCATGCTCGGGGCCGGCATCCTGGAAGGGATCATTGATCTGCGCAGCAAGGGCCTGCTCCCCGTCAACCAGCGCAGCAGCAGCGCCTTCGAGCAGACCCTGCGCAACCTCTCCCGGGAAAGCGATGACGGCAAAATCGGCGCGAATGGGAGGGTGGCGTTTTTCTTCAAGGGGGCCGTCAAGGGCGAATACCTGCTCACCGCCGCCTACGACAGCGACAAGGACACCCGCGAGCGGCTGTTCCGTGACATCCAGCCGGACCAGTACTATCCCATTTATGGCGACTCTTCCGCCAAGATCTTCGACGCACAGTCCAGCGACCGCCTCTACCTGCGGATCGACAAACAGAAATCCTGGATTTTGTACGGCGATTTCACCACCGATGCGGAAGAGAATATCCGCCAGCTCAGCCGGTACGACCGGGCGGCGACGGGCCTGAAGTATCACTACGAAAGCGGCCGCATCAGCGCCAATGCTTTTGCCAGCCACGACAACCTGAAGCAGATGGTGGTCGAATTTCCCGCCAACGGGACGTCCGGCCCCTACTATTTGGGCGAGTCGGGAGAGTTCTATGAAAGCAGCGAAAAAGTGGAGATCCTCGTGCGCGACCGCAACCAGCCCGGCGTCGTCCTGCAGACCATCGCGATGAACCGCTTTACCGACTATGCCATCGAGCCGCTGAGCAAGCGGCTTTTGTTCGCCTCGCCGGTCGCCTCGCTGGACGAAAACCTGAACCCCCGCTTCATCCGCGTCACCTACGAGGTGGAGTCGGGGGGGCCGTCCTTCTGGATTGGCGGCGCGGACGCCCAGTTCAAGATCAACGACAGGCTGCAGGTCGGGGCATCCTATGCGCGCGACGAAAACCCCGAGAACGTCACGACTCTGGCCGGGGCCACGGCCGTGTTCAAGCTTGACGAGCGGTCGATCGTGACGGCCGAGGTGGCCCAGTCCGATACCGGTCTGTCGGGCCGTGGCCAGGCCGGACGTCTCGAATGGGTGAAGGATTCCGGCGATCTGAAGGTGCGCGCGCAAGTAACGACGGCGGATGCCCAATTCGACAACCCCACCTCCGGCTTCAGCAAGGGCCGCACGGAAGCAACGGTCAATACCTCCTATCAACTGACCAGGGAGACCGTGTTGCGCTCGGAGGCCGTTTACAGCAAGGACGAGGTGAACGGCGGCGAGCGCAAGGGCTTACTGGCGGCCGTGTCCACGCGGCTTAGCGAAAATGTGCAGGGCGAAATCGGCCTGCGGGCCTCCGAGGAAACGGCGGCCCCCGCCCAGCCGACGACGGAAGGCGCCACGCCGAATGAACTGCTGAGCGTGCGCGGGCGCCTCGGCGCGCGCCTTCCCTGGCTCAAAAACGCCCTGACCTACGTGGAGGCGGAGCAGGACCTGCACGAAAGCGCGAAGCGCATGGCGGCGCTCGGCGCCGATTATCAGCTCGGCGAGAAGACCAAGCTGTATGGCCGCTACGAGTTCATCTCCAGCCTGGGCAGTCCCTTCGCGCTCAACAACGTGCAGGAGAACAACACCGGGATAATCGGCATGGAAACGTCGTACATGCAGGACGGCCGGATCTTCAATGAGTTCCGGGTGCGCGACTCCATCAACGGCCGTGAGGCCGTGGCGGCCAACGGCATTCGCCGGACCTGGACGATCGCCAAGGGGCTGCGGGCGGGGGGCAGCTTCGAGAAAACAACGGCCTTCGGCGGGATCAACGGCAACGATTCCACGGCGGTCACCGGAACCGCGGAATACACCGGCAACCCCCGTTACCGGATCTATGGCGGCATCGAGACGCGCTTCGCCGATGCCGGCGATTCCTACCTGAGCACCCTCGGGGCGTCCTACAAACTCAACAAGGATTGGAGTCTGCTCGCCCGCAGCGCCGTCTCCCGGCAGGAAACCGGCAACGCTGCCAGCATCCTGCTGTCGCGCCAGCAGATTGGGCTTGCCTGGCGCCAGACGGACGTTGATATCTGGAACGCGCTGGGGCGCTACGAATACAAACTCCATGACGGCATTAGCGGCGCTGCTCCGGGCGATGGCAGCGCCGGGAGCAGCAAAGAAGAGGCCCACATCCTCTCTCTGCATGTCAATTACCAGCCGGAACGCACCTTCATCGCCTCCGGGCGCTATGCCCTCAAGTGGGCCCAGGAGAGCGACGGCGATTGGACACAGGACTTCCTGGGCCAGTTGCTCTACGGCCGGGTGACCAAGGACTTGGGGAAGG
>JACUUL010000071.1 GCA_014859345.1 Thermoleophilia bacterium | reverse complement strand
TATGCCCGGTGGTGTGAGAGGGGGGTAGCCGCGAGGCACCCCCCTACTCGATTTTTAATCATAATCACCTGCTTGAAGCGTAGAACGTCACGCGCCGTTTTAACGATACCGGCAGACCGTCAGGCCCCGCGCTTGTCGGGATGACCGGCATGAGGCTTCCACTCTCAAAAAAGAAACGGCTCGCCCTCCGCGCCGGCTTCTAAAATCTTCCTCACATGTCTCCCTGTGACCAAGCTCACGCAATATGCTGAGGGGGGTCATGAGTTATCCGGTTCAATAGTGGTATCTTAAAGATAGTTTTTCCGGTTCCCGCGGACTTGCCCGGGTTTGGGAAATCGGAAAAGATAATGGAAGGCAAAACAGTGGCGGGGAGACATTTTCAAAACATGAACAATCTTTATCTACAAAGAGGAGGGGAACCCATGTCAGAGACCACGAACATTGAGATTTCGGGAGATACCATTATCGGCGACGTAGTGGAGCAGATTCCCGGGGGCGCCGCCGTCATCGAGAAATATTTCGGCAACGGCTGCTTTACCTGTCCCGGCATCCGCATGGAGTCAATCAACTTCGGCGCCACCATGCACGGACTTGACGCCGAGCCCATAGTCCAGGAACTCCGGGAACTGGTGTCCCGAAGCGCGTAATCACAGGGATCGCCGGAACTGTCATAAAGCCGCGGACGGCATCCGCATTTGACTCCTCTGGCAATTTAGGCCGGGCCCAGGACGTTCAGCACCGCCGTGGCGATCGAGAAATAAAGGATAAGCCCCAACGCGTCGGACACGGATGTGATCAAAGGGCTGCTGGCCACGGCCGGGTCCAGCCTGAGCCGCGTGAGAACAAACGGCAGGGCGATGCCTATTATATTGGTCATGAGGACTATCGACACCATGGTCAGGCCAACGATCACACCTATCTCCAGTCCGCCCCTGAACAAGCCGAGCACCGAGCTGGCAAGCCCCATGGTAACGCCCAGGAAAGCCCCCACGAAGATCTCCTTGAGCAGGGTCCGGCCCCACTGTCCCAGCCGCACATCGCCGGTGGCCAGCGCGCGCACCATCAGGGTCGCCGACTGAGCGCCCGTGTTGCCGCCGCTGTCTATCAGCAGAGGAATAAAAAAAGCCAGCGCGATGGTCGAAGCCAGCATCGTTTCATACGCGGCTATGATCCCGGAAGAGGCCAGGTTAACGAACACCAGCACGACCAGCCACCCAACCCGCTTGCGATAAAGAGAACCTACGCTCGACTCGCGGTAACTGACCCTCAGAGGGGCCACTGCCGCGCTCTTGTGAAAGTCTTCCGTGGCTTCCTCCTGGGCGACGTCCATGACGTCGTCCACGGTCACAATACCCAGCAGGGTGCCGTCGGAACCCACTACCGGCAGGGCGACAATGTCGTATTTCTGGATGACCTCGACCGCTTTCTCGCGGTCGTCAAACGCGGACAGGCTGACGAAAGTGTAGTCCATTATCTGCTCGACGGTGTCCTGCGGATCGGCGAGGATGAACCGCCTTAGCCCCAGGGCGTCCAGCAGCTTCCAGTTCGAATCGATTACGTAAACAATGTTGATGGTCTCGCTGTCAAGGCCCTTGATCCTGATGTGATCGAGGGCTTTCTCGATCGTCCAGTCGGCCCTCACCGCCACATAATCAGGGGTCATCAGCCTGCCAACGCTGTCCTCGGGATATCCCAGCAGCTGACGGGCTTCGTGCAGGTCCTCGGGGCTGAGGAGATTAAGCAGCTTCTGGGTCGCCTGCCCGGGAAGCTCCTCGAAGAGGCTGGTCCGGTCGTCGGGTCTCAGATTGGCCAGCAGTTGGCGGGTTTCCTCATTGGTGAGGTCTTTGAGCAGGGAGTTCTGATCCTCGGTGTCCATGTCAGAGAAGACCTCCGAGGCCCTTTGCCGGGGCAGCAGCCGGAAGACGAGAACCCTGTCAGGTTTTTCTATCTCCAGCAGCAGATCGACGATCTCGGGGTCCGCCAGTTCGGAAAGAGACATCCTCAGATCGGCCCACCGGCGCTGGCCGATCAGCTCCTCTATTCTTGTCTGCAGAATTTCCCTGGCTTCTTCGTCTTCCAAAAAGGCTCCGTGATCCGGGATTGCAATGAATGCATGATATCATGGCCTGGTGGATCTGCTGATACCCGTGATCCCCTCCTGAGCCACCCGCTTGGCCATGAGAATGTCCGGCTTGCCCCATCCGTTCGAGTCAGGGATCACCCCCACGATCACGAAGCCGATTTTCTGGTAGAAAGCGTAAGGATGGTTCGCCAGGTTTTTGATGTTGGCCAGATGTCCGAGCACGTCGGGATAGAGGTCTGTCCCGCCCAGCGAAGTCAGGTTCGCCCAGTCATCGGTCCCCAGCCACAGGGTGAGGGCGCCGCGGGCGCGGATCCGCTCCTCCACTTCCTCGACCAGAGTCCGCCCGATGCCCAGCCGCCGGCTGTCCGCTATGACCACCAGCGGATCCAGTTCCCACAGAAATCCGCCGTTGCCTTCGTTGGTCCCGCCCGCGTAGCCCAGGACGCGCCCGTCTCCGGCCACCGCGACAAGATTGATCCTTTCCGGGTCGGTCTGTGCCAGCGAGCCGCGCACGTACTTGAGCGTGGAATCGATGTCCGGCCACTCCGGCGCCCGGCCGCCGAACGCCTCCAGGAGAATCTCCGCGGTCTGGAGGACGGCCGTCTCGTCGTCCGGTTTAAGTTCAATTATCCGCGTGGCCTGGGTCATTTTGGTGTTTGCCCGCAAAACAATTCTTCCGGGTTTTATCACATCCGGATGATGAATGAACAGCATTCAGATCACAGCCGGTCATGCTTATCTTTTAAAAAATCAGGAATCGTGGTTTGGCAGCAATGGAATCCGGGCAATCTCTTGACAGGCGTACGAACGTACTCCTATAATGGTCATCCCGCTTCACCATGAAAAGAGCGCCAAAACATTTCGACAGGATAGTCGCCTTCTACCGGGCCCGCCGGCGGATGCCCAGCCATGCCGAGATCGCGGAGATAGCCGGCCTTAAGTCCAAGGGCACCACCCACAAGCTGGTGAACCGGCTGGTGGATATGGGCCTGCTTGAGCGCGACGGAAAGGGGAAACTGCTGCCGGGCCGGCATTTCCAGGCGGTGCAGATGCTGGGCGCCGTGGAGGCCGGCTGGCCGTCGCCGGCGGAGGAGGAGCTCCTGGACACCATGAGCCTGGAGGAGTTCCTCATCGAGCGGCCGGACAACACATATATATTGCGCGTGCAGGGCGACTCCATGATCGAGGCCGGCATCATGCCGGGCGACATGGTGCTGGTGGAGCGGGGCGTGCCCGAGGGCGAAGGCGACATCATCATAGCCGAGGTGGACGGCGAATGGACCATGAAGTACTACCGCAAACGGGGCGGCCGGGTGTTCCTGGAGGCGGCCAACCCCAAGTACGAGCCCATCTTCCCGGAGCAGGAGCTGCGCATCGCGGCGGTGGTCAGAGCGGTTATCAGGAAATACTGATGCGGTTTGCGCTCACGCCAACGGCTAATGCCGTCTTTAAAGTCGCCGGATCTGGCCTCGGGAAATACTGATGCGGGGGCGGCTGCCAATAGACGGCCCGCTCAGGCGGGAGGGAGAGGAGCCCCCTGAGGGAGGCGGCGGTCCCGGGGGCGGGCACGCCTTGAACAGGCGCGGCTCCAAAGAGCGTGTCTGGCGGGGCGGCGGCGTGCGCACCGAACAGAGCCGCCGGGATGAGGAGCTGGCGCGCAGCGCCCGCCTGCCTCAGCAAGGCGCGGCCCGCCAGGCCGGCAGCGCCCCCCGCCGCTCCGACGCCATGGCCGCCCCGCCGGTGGCGATCGGCTCCTTCCCGCGCGCCATGATCCACATCGACGCCGACGCCTTCTTCGCCTCGGTGGAGCAGGCGCGCAATCCCGAGCTTAGGGGAAGGCCGGTCATCACCGGCAAGGAACGCAACATCGTGGCCTCCATGAGCTACGAGGCCAAGGCGCTGGGCATCCAGCGGGGCACGCCGCTTAACGAGGTGAAGCGCATCTGCCCCGAGGCGGTGCTGCTGCCTTCCGATTACGAGACCTACAGCCTGCTCTCCAAGCGCTTCTTCTCCATCGTCAGGCGCTATACCCCGGACGTGGAGGAATACGGTATCGACGAGTGCTTCGCCGATATCACCGGCATGCGCCGTCCCCTGAAGATGAGCTATCCCCGCATCGCCGCCGCCATCAAGGAGGAGCTGGACACCTCTTTCGGCTTTACCTTCTCCACGGGGCTGGCGCCCAACAAGACCGTGGCCAAGATCGCCTCGAAGTGGAAGAAGCCCTCGGGGCTTACCGTCATCCCCGGCCGCGATATCCACCGCTACCTGGCCGGCATGCCGGTAGAGAAGGTCTGGGGCATCGGCCCCCATACCACCGCGTATCTCAACAAGCTGGGCATCCGCACGGCGCTTGAGTTCGCGCAGAAGGATGAGGGGTGGGTGCAGGAACGCTTCTCCAAGCCCTTTTACGAGACCTGGCGGGAGCTAAACGGCTACAGCGCCATCGGCCTGGAGACCGAAGAGAAGGAGACTTACGCCTCCATCCAGAAGGTCAAGACCTTCACGCCGCCCTCCAGCGACCCGGAGTTCGTCTTCGCCCAGCTGTCCAAGAACGTGGAGAACGCCACCATGAAGGCGCGCCGCTACCATCTGGCCGCCCACCGGGCCATCTGTTTTTTAAAGACCCAGGACTACCGGGGCGACGGCGCCGAGATGCGCTTCTCCCGGGCCACCGCCTTCCCGCACGAGATCATCAGGGCCATGGAGCCGGTCTTCAGGCGGCTGTTTGATCCCCGGGAGCGCTACCGCTCCACCGGCGTGGTGCTGTTCAAGCTTATCGACGACACAATCACCCAGCCGGACCTCTTCGGCGTCACCGCCCGCATCGAGCGGGTGGCCAAGGTCTACGAGGCCGCGGACGGCATCCGGGTCAAGTACGGCAAGCATACGCTCTTCCTGGGCTCCAGCTTCTACGCCCACAGCTTCGCCCAGCACCTGGGGGAGCGGGGGGACGTGCCCGAACGGAGAGAGGACCTGTTCAAGGGCGAAACCGCCCGCCAGCGGCTGGGGATACCGATGTTTCTGGGGGAGGTGAAATAGAACTTCCAGTGATAACCATCGCAAGGACAAGTATTGTGTCCCCTCTAATTGACTGAAAAGAGGGGCGGAGCGCTTCGCGCGCCGCCCCTCCGTTGTGCGCCAGGCATGGCGCTGCTCTAGGAGGTGCAAGTCCTA
>JACUUL010000070.1 GCA_014859345.1 Thermoleophilia bacterium | reverse complement strand
TTCTTCGATGAACTTTTTTATATTTTCTTTAGCTTTTTCATAAACAGCTTGAGAATAGAGGTCTGTCCCCTTTGGCAAATCTATTTCAGGTTTTACCACGTGTAAAAAAGAATATGGATTATCCTTTGCAAGCTCTCTTGCTTCTTCACTGTTTAAAACGTCATAAGGATAAGATGCCACTTGTTTTTCTAATCCCTTTCTGGGTCTTAATGCTTTAAACTTTCTTATAATTGCCATTCAAAACTCCTCATCGTATATAAAATATCACTAAAATATAAAATAAAAAATCACTCTTTAAATAATCTAATTCGAGTGATTATTTTAACAAAAGAGGAATAATTTTTCCTTGATTTATCTTCCATCGACTCAATCGCCAAAGGGCTTGTCTACGGCCTTGCTTCCCATCCTTCCAAACAACCGCCCTCCAATAGATAAAAATTTCCGGCGAGAAACCATTGTTAATGCTCCTTATTTTGAGTTAATGGCTATCATCTGAACCTCTCACCAGCTATATTTTTTTGACATCATTTTTTTCCTTTGATATAAATAATGGATAAACTTATGTAATTAAAATCAAACAAAAAATGCAGAATACTATTTCTCGCTCAAAAAGTAAATTTATATTTACTCAACTGCTTATTACACCAATTTTTACAGGTTGAAATAATGAAATTAGAAAATTGAAATGATAGATTATTATAATAGAGGGAGGATATAAAAAATGGAAGATACTATTAATGATTTAAGAAGACGTATTAAATATAAAATAGCATACTTAACCGAATCCCAAAAGGTCATTGCAAATTATATTTTGGAAAACCCTCAAAAGTTTGTCCTATGTTCAGTTAGGAGTTTAGAAGATGAATTGAAAATCAGCAAATCGACTATTGTACGTTCAGCCCAGGCGCTCGGTTACAAGGGAATTTATGAATTAAAATCAGTATTATTAAAAGGAATTCAAAACAATTTTGGTCCTATTCCCAGATACAAGACATTCTTATCGGAGTCTCATGAGAAATTAAATTTTATTAAATTAGTTGCTGATGAAACAGTAAATAACATTAATAACACTTTGCAATTAATCGACAACGTACAATACAAGAAATCCATTGATTTACTAAAACACGCCAATCATGTTTATACAATTGGTGTTGGGATTTCAAGTTACTTGGCCGAAATCGCGACATATTTATTTGCTCGTGTATCAATCAATTCTAATTTCATGACACATGGTGCCTTAACATTCAGTGAACAAATAATTAATATTTCGAAAGACGATGTTATTTTTGCTTTCTCGTTCCCTCCCTATTCAAAGGAAACAATTGAAGCAGCTCACTATGCAAAAGAGAAAGGAATAAAAGTTATTTCTGTGACTGACAAAGCTACAAGTAAAATCATACAGTATAGTGATGTGTTTTTACAGGTTTCCGTAGAAAGTATAACGATTTCAAATTCGATTATGTCTGTATTAGTGTTGTTGTATTCAATCATTACGCAAATAGCTGATGAACTAAAAGATAAGACGTTGAAAACAATTGAAGCTATAGAACATGTAAGAAAAGAACACGCATAAAAATAGATTTGTTATCCCACAGAGGATGCTGGATTAAGTAGTCATTGATAATGTCAAGCTGTTTAACGAGAAGCGCCAATTTACTTGACATTAAAAATTTTTTTTAATATATTTAGTGAGACAAATGTTTCAGTAAATATAATAAATGGGACAAAATACACAGAAAGGACATCCCCCCTCATGATTGATTCTAAATAAGGTTTAAAATGGAACATCACTTCTCCAGCCATCCCCTTTTGAAGAGGGATTAAAAGAATATTTAAATAATGAACGGAAGGAGGTGAAAAAGGGAGAATTAAAACAAAAAAAGGAGGAGTGTTATCCAAAAAAACACTCCTGGGACTTGGTATTAAAAAAGGAGAAGAAAAATGAACAAAAAGATTTTTAAAGTCTCCTTGACTTTACTTTTAGCTTTCGGCCTCACGTCCGCAGTCTTTGCTCAGGGAAGACAGACAGGATCCATCAGCGGCACGGTCTTGGATGAGGAAGGAACCCCCCTTCCTGGTGCAACTGTTACTCTCACTGGAACCGGAATCATGGGCAGCTTAACCTACGTGACCGGAGAGCACGGAAAATTCCGCTTTCCCTCCCTTATTCCGGGAGAATGTCAAGTCAGAGTCGAGATGCCCGGATTCAAAACCACTATAAGAAAAGGCCTGCGCGTCCAAGTCGGAAAGACCATTGATGTGGACATAATCCTTGCTATAACAACCATTGAAGAGGAAGTCACGGTCACGGCAGAATCGCCGATGGTTGATATAGAAACTTCAAAAATCAGCATCCACTACGGCAGTGAATTCCTGGCGAGTCTCCCGATGGCCCGAGACCTCTACGGCCTCCAGAACTCCATCCCCGGTGCTATTTCTGAAGGAGTCGATTACCGCCGAACCTCTTCCATACTCGGAGGAACCGTCCGGAGTCAGCTCTACCAGCTGGACGGTGTCCCGATGAATGATCCCGCCACCTTCTATCCCATGACCAACGTCAACGTCGATGTCTATGAGGAAATCGAATTCGGGATCGGATCGCTTCCTGCCGAAGTGGGACAGGCAGATTCAGTGGTTGTCAACATCGTCACTAAGGCCGGTGGAAACAAGTTTTCCGGGAGCGTTTCCGCTTATTATAGCGGCGACACTTTAACCGAGAATCTACTCTCTGCCGAAGATATGGAAGCGGTTGGTGTCAACCCTGCCGAATCATTCAAGGATTATAAAGACGGCTCTTTGAGCTTTGGCGGTCCTATCATTCCAGATAAGATATGGTTCTTCCTCAGCGGCCGTCGCCTTATCTGGGGGAAAGCCAATCCTGAGACCCATGATATTCGGTTAGCAAATATCAACCTGAGGGAACGGACGTTCACTCCAGAAGAGCTGCAACACTATGACTTCGAACATGAGGAGTGGATGGGCTTTGGCAAGCTAACCTTCCAACTCGCCAAAAACATCCGGTATATGGGCATGTACCATTGGAATAATATCTATGAACCTGTTTACTCGAACAGAACTGGTAATACTTACAGTTTTGCGCTCACGATCGTCTGGGACCACGAGAACACCCACACCACGACTCACCAGATAAACTGGGTCCTAAACCAGAATACATTCGTCGATGTTCGCGGGACGTATGTCTACCGCCATTTTCCCATCCTTATGCGGCCAGAATACATTAACAACTATCAGACCTTCGACCGGCTGTATCAGATTACCTGGGGGAACACGTATTACGGGGACGACTATTTACGTAAAAAAGCCCTCGCTTCGGCTTCGTTGACTCACTTCGCAGACGATCTTCTGGGAGCAAGCCACGAATTAAAGTTTGGCGGTGAATTCGAACAAACGATTTACGGTCTCGACAGGTACAAGGGCATAAATTATGGAGACAATCCCTACTACACGTACTGGAGAGATTACAACGCTGGCAATAAGTATTATTACTCAACATCAGGTAGGCAAGGCCGGCTCAGAATGCGTCCTTTTGCTGAGCGAGGCGTCGTGTGGAAATATGACAACACCCGCCGTTTCTCTGCCTTTGCACAGGACAGCATTGTCTCCGGGAAGCTGGCGATCAACGTTGGTCTCCGTTTCGATTACGGCTACCAGTACGAACCTGAGCAAACACGGCCCGCTATGTACGACCGATATAACTTCGGGCCGGAATTCATGAATCCCGCTCTGGCCGCGCTGGATCCCAACATCCTGCTTAAAGCGCTGAACGACCAGTATCACAATGATCCCAACATAGAGTTCAATCAAATCTCTGCTCTTGATCCCATCACTACTCCTTGGAAAAAAATCGTTGAGTTCACAACGCTTTCGCCGAGAATTGGGTTGGTTTACGATCTCTTCGGTGACGGAAAGACAGCTCTAAAGGCCTCTTTCAGCCGCTACTATGAGCCCATCTGGTCCGCTAAGTACAACGCCAGCAACATAATGAGCGGCGGAGCTATGAACTGGTACTGGTACGACCTGAACAAAAACGGATACATGGATCTCCCTAAACCCGGTGGCAAATATGGATCACCTGCTGACCCTCAATACCTTGACGCAGGAGGCGATCAGTACAGGTTAACCAGTTATGATGTTCAAGATCCTAATTACATGTATTACATTAAAGACCTAAAGGCTCCCTACATGCATGAATTCATAGGAGGCATCGAGCACGAGCTGGCCAAGAACTTCAAACTGGGACTCCAATTCATCTACAAGGTGAACAAGAACATCGTCGAGGACGTGGATAAGTTCAACGGCTATGATCCCGACGCCACCGATGATCAAGGACGGCCTATCTGGCTCCCGTATGATTTTGTTGATCCCGGCTGGGACGGCGTATGGGGTACAGAAGATGACCAGAATATGACCGTCTATGGCCTGGCTGATTACGCGCCTACGCGGACTTACCATGGTGTGAACCCTCCAGAAGCCAAGAGGGAATACACGGCTCTTGTGCTGACTTTCGACAAGAGGATGTCCAACAGGTGGCAGCTACAGGGCTCGATCCTGTATTCTGCCTTCAAAGGCAATTGCGACCCTGGATACAGCGCAACAGAAGGCGAGTCAGGAATGTTTGACAATCCTAACGTGATGATAAACTCCTACGGCCGGGTGGCTTTTGACCGCCCGCTCCAGATCAAGCTCATGGGATCTGTCATGCTCCCCTTTGACATCGTCCTCACTGGCTATTTCCAGCACCGCTCAGGGTCCGCCTGGAGAAGAACGATTTCGCGGGTTTACTTCCCCGGTGATATGCCTACTCAAGACAGCTACGTTGGGGTCGCTGCCGAAACGAACGGAACTCGAAGAAATCCTCCCTACACCATGTTGGATATGAGGGTGGAGAAATCCTTCACTTTTGGTGAACGCGGCAGGCTGAGCTTATATATCGATGCCTTCAACCTGGGGGGAAGAAGCGGCTATAATGTCAGCCAAAACCCCAACCCATATATCTGGCCCGACCAAGAAAGAATCGAACTCGACACAGACTATGGACTCGTGACCAGCTGCTATGGGACCCGTTCTTTCCGTTTTGGAGCGAAGTTCGCGTTCTAGTCCAAGAGGAAAATTTACGACTTAGTTCGATACGATAAGAGGGAGGGAATCATCCCTCCCTCTCCACGTTTGGAATTTGAGGGAACTTCTCTTGCTACTTTAAATGAAGAAAAAAATATCTTTTTCGTTTAGAATTATATACAGAAATGTG
>JACUUL010000069.1 GCA_014859345.1 Thermoleophilia bacterium | reverse complement strand
TGACTTCCACGCGTAAGAACTTCTTAAGCCAGCTCATGGCGGGATCCACGTGGACATCGATCTGGACATCCCCGCTGCCGAAGCCGAGGTCCTTGGCGCGCTCTAACGGGATTACCATCTCTCGGCCGCTGCGGTTATCTCCCAGCTCATAGAGACCGCGGCGCATAACCACACCGCCGCGCGCAAGCGCCGGAACACCGTATATCGGCCACGCGCTTTGTGCGGCGCCAGGTCCCAATACTGCCGGCGGCGTGGCTTCCCACCATTTGCCGAAAATCCCGATGCCGACGTGTGAGAGGTCGGAATAGAAGCCGAGCACTACCGGAATTTGATTAACCGCGCTGCCGGCGATCGAGCGCACCTGGTCGATCAGGCTGTAAGTGGTGCCGGATCCGGGGAAGCCGCCGACCTGGAGCGCGGTGGACGCTAAGCCAGAGCAATCGAATCCGGGCGCATTGGGATCAGGAGGATGTCCGCCACCCCAGATATACGGTTTGCCGACTTGGGCATTTAACCAGCTCACCATTCGCTCAACGCCGCCTACCCACGCCGGTTCCTTGCCGCGGAAGTAGTCAGCGATGTAGCCGCCGATGGCCGGGATATTGGCATCGATCCAGTCGGCCATGCGCAGCTTTAGATCCTCGATGTAGTCGCCCGCCATGCCGGGTAGCTGCGACATGGAAAAGCCACCGTGCATGCCGCTGGCATTTACGCTGCCGCCGGCACCACCAGCACTTGCCGCGCCGCCATCGAAACCGAAAAGGCTTCCGAGGAAGCTGCCGAATTCAGAGAGCTTGTTCCAGACCCACTCGATTGGGCCCCAGATGGCGTCTTTGACTTGGCCCCAGATCTCGACGGTTTTATCTTTGGCTGCAGTGAATTTGCCGACCAGCGTGTCATAAATCGCCTGAGCTTTATCGGTGGCAAACTGCCAGGCGCTCGTAAGCGGATCCACAATCGCCGCGCGGACGGCGCTCCAGACGGCTCGTGCCACACCCAGGACCATATTGAAGTACCAGCTGACAATGCTGAGGATGAATGAGACCGCTGACATGATGAATCCCTTGATCTGGTCCCAGTAAGTGATGACCAGGGCCAGAATCGCACCGAGCGGCCCCAGAATTATTGTGATGAGCAGCTGCCAGTTGTTTGTGACGAAGTCAAGCACGAACTGGATGGCAGCCGAAACTTTTTGCTTAATCCATTCCCAAGCCTGGCCTACGAAATTGCTGATGGCGGTCCAGATGGAGAGCGTTTTTTCCTTGATCCAGTCCCATTTGAGGATGACCAGCGTGGCGATGGCGATCACTGCCGCGGCGATCCAGCCGATCGGGCCCAGGGCGATAAACCAGGCTGCTGCCATTCTGACCGCATTGATCATTGCCTGGACCTGCATAAAGGTCCATTTCGCCGCCCATTGTGCAGCGAAAATCGCTATCAGCGGCCCGATCGTTGCCATGGCTACCTGTGCGGCCGTTTTGAAGGTGTCCCAGTGTTCCGAGACAAAATCGATAGCGCCGCCTATCTTGTCGAAGGCGGCAAACACCTTGTCGGCCGCCTGCTCGACGTAAGGCGCGAGCTTTTCGCCTACTGCGATCATGAAGACATCGAGCTTTGCTTTGATCTTGTCGAATACCGGGGCCAGGCCCGTCATCATCTGCTGGAAGGCGGCATCAGTGGCGCCGGCGGAATCGGCGGCGTTTGCCAGTTCCTGGGAGAACTTTTCCGTGCCTCCGCCGGTCAGGGCTAGCGCTGCGCTGCCTGCCTCGACAGAGCCGAATAAATCATTGATCCCGAGACCAGCGCTGCCGGCGTATTGCTCCAGGAGTTGCAAGGCGTCCTGTGTGTTGCCTCCCGCAGCGATGAACTCTTTAAATCCAACTCCGGCGATCTCCTTGAATGTATCAGAGGTCGCACTGCCCTCCTTGGAGAGCTCGACAAACATCTGTCTCAGCTGCGTTGATGCCACAGAGGTGGGCACGCCCTGGGCGGTCATGGCGGCAAGAGCGGCCGTCACATCTCCGAACTGAACGCCAAGCGCGGAAGCTACCGGATTGACGTTGAAGAGCGATTGTGAAAGCTCCTCAAATGTGGTCTTGCCACCCTTTACCGCCGTGAACATCAGGTCAGACGCTTGCTCTGCGCTGAGCACATCAGCACCATAGGCGTTAACAGCCGAGCTGATACCGTCTACCGCCGTCTCAAGCTCCGTGACGCCGCCCTTGGCTGCTTTCTGAGCCGTCTCCAGGAATTCAAAGACGTTATCCTCGGGCACGCCAGCCGACAAGGACTGATAAAGCGCGGGAATGACCTCGTTAGGGAGCACTCCGAATTCGGTGGAGAAGTCCTTGACCTGCTGGGTCATCTGTCCCATGGCTTCTTGGCTGATGCCGGGCAATAAAGTGAAAACCTCGTTCATGCCTGTTTGGAACTTAGTGAACGAAGCAACGCCTTTGGCGGCCACGCCGGCGAACGCTGCGCCAATGCCGACAGCCGCAACAACTCCCACTTTGGCGAGCTTATTGAGTCCGCCCTCAGATCCGGCCAGGCCCTGCTTGAATTTCTTGTCATCCAGGCCGAGTTCTGCATGCAGTTTTCCGACATTCATGCTCATCTAAATTGCGTGATCCTCTCGATTGCTTTGGGACTGGTGACGACTTTGGTGGGCTCCGTGCCGCCTTCCGGGGTAATGGCAAGAACGAAGCGGCTCTCGGCACTCAGGCCATTTAGCAGCACGAAAAAACGCCGCCAGGACATGCGTGGCAGCGCTTCCATAAGGTTGATCTGGTACTCGCGCTGAAAGTCAGCTTCGATCAGCGCCCAGTGCTTTAAGATGTCGCTGCTGCCCCCTCCCTGGGAGCCTTCTGAGGGTCTTCGGAGTCATCCCCCTGCAGCTGCATCTGAGAGACCACCCAGCGAATGACATCGCCGTACTGGCGCACGGTGAGGCCGGCATCGATCATTTCATTGAGGGTTTTCTCGGGGATGAAGTTTTTGAGGATTGCCAGCTGTTCGATCTCGCTGGCATTCTCGACCTCTCCGAGACGCATAAGCTCCGCCATGAACTTGGCGGAACCGTCCGAGGGCGAGGGGATCTCCCACTTTCTCCCCAACGCTTTGAACTTGAGCGGCTTCGCCTCGTGCTCTTCCCATGCTGCATCAAAATCGTGAAATTCTTCGGTCATCATTCCCTCCTTGGTTGTTAAATAAAAAAGCCCGCCGGAGCGGGCCTTAAAGCTCGGATTGTTGACGCACGCTACTTCATATCGGAAAACTCATGTTTTGAGTAGTCACCGGCTTTTACGCTATCGGCCTTAGACCAGTCGCCTTCCGGAGCCCAATCGACAGTCGCGTCAGCTATATAGGATGCCGGGATCGCGTCGAAGTAGAAAAAGAAGCCCACAGCATTCAATTTCTGTTCGCTCTTTAGCTTCTCCACCTCGGCTTCAGCCACATTGAGCATATCCTCTTTTGACGTCCCTGATGGTACGGTGATCCTCAATGCAAAGCGCTTCGTTTTAGCGAAGCTTGCATCTTCAGTTTCCACTACTTGATATTCTGGCAAAACGACCTCCGGTTCTGATGGTGCTTGCTGTTTCGCCTCGGAAACGGCCTCCTCTTCACCGCAGCCTGCGAAGACTGCCAGCATCAGAGAAATGCAAATCAAAATCAGCTTAAACTTCATGGAGCCTCCCTACTATTTTTTCAGGAGGCTCCATTTTAATCACAGTGAAGTGCTTTCGTCTACTCGACGAAGCTGATCTCGCACTCCCAGCCGAGCTTGTCATTGCGCCCGCCGTCTGTGGCGCCGGCGCGGCACCAGCCCTTGCGGACGGTGGCCGTCCCGCCGGGGGTAGTGTAGCGGAACTGCTTGAGAGTGTTATAGCCCATGTTGCCCGAATCCGGAGAGGCCGCTTCACAGGCCTCCTGGCCCGCGTCGCGGGCGCCGGTATCAGGATCCTCATAGATGAAGCCCTTGAGGGTTACCTTGCGCTTGACCTCGATTGGCACGCTGGAATAGATGCCGCCGCTATCGTTGTCGGTGGTATCCATCTCCTCGACTTCCGGCGTCGGCCAGGCCGAGCCGTCCAAGCCCTTGATATCCACCCAGTTGGGCGTGCCTTCGGTCCCGGTGTTTATCTCCCACGGCACGAGCCGCGCGGGGATGAATTGTAATCCCATGACTACCTCCTATGATTCTCGACGCATCGCGTCGCCTTGATGTTCGATCTCGAAATTGATGACGTATTCCGGTCTGCCGTTTTCATCTATGCCGACGTCAGACGGCAGGTCGAGCGCCCGGCATTCAAAGACATATTTCTCTGCATCGCCGCCAGGGTCCATGGTGGTAAAGACGAGGCCGTGCAGGGCTTCATAGATCTCCTGTGCCTTGGCCAGAGCCTCATCGCTCGCGGCCGCCCGCACTCGCACCTGGATGCGCGGAATATCCAAAGCGAACTTAATGTCACCCGACCCGCCATACTGACGGATGCTTACGGCCAGAGCCGGCTTCGGCGCCAGAGGCCCAGTGAAGCAATTGCCGCCAGTGCCGGCCTCATCGTAGGTGATGATACCCTCGTTATCCAGGTATCTGGCAAGAGCCACTGGGGCGCTCATTTAAGCACCTTGCCTATCCGATCTCGGAGGAACTCCGTTACCGCCTTTTCCTCCTCCTGCAT
The DNA here is from genome assembly GCA_014859345.1 of Thermoleophilia bacterium. Lineage (GTDB taxonomy): Bacteria > Actinomycetota > Thermoleophilia > BMS3ABIN01 > BMS3ABIN01 > Kmv30. The sequence continues at coordinate 592 of JACUUL010000069.1, read as the reverse complement.
GGTCTTCTCCAGGAACTTGGCGCGGCGGCCGGAGTCATGCCGGTAGCCCAGCTCCTCGTGCTGACGACGGGCATAGGGCGTGTCGTAGTAGACTGTCCGCTTCCCCGTGGCCTTGCCGATACCGCCGCTCTTTTCGAGCGTCCCTTCCTCGATCGGGACTGTGCGGTTGGCGGTCTCCAGGACATACTCCGCCGCGTCATCGAGGGCGCTCTCCACCTGACGGTTAACCGCGGCGGCCACGAGCGCCCGCTTGTCGACTTTCCAGAAAAGGCCGAAACTCACGAGACCAGAACCTCCAGGTGATGGATGCGGTTAAGCTCGGCGATCGGCAGTACCTCCACGACCTCGTAGTCCCGCCCATCGCGGGTGATGCGGCTTTTCATCGGGCAATTTACGTCTGGCCTGAGCAGCACCGTGCCGGATGAGACGACCTCCTGGCCGTCGGGCTTCTTGACCAGGCGGCGCTTGCCGGTGAAACTGGCCCGGGCATCCACCGCAGAGCCATAGACCGGCTGGCCGTGACCGCTGGTGCCTTCATAGGGCTCGATGGCGATGGTATCGGGAAGGTCAGACAGCGGAATCACATCAGCCC
>JACUUL010000030.1 GCA_014859345.1 Thermoleophilia bacterium | reverse complement strand
AAAGCCAGCATGAAGATCAGGTTGAAGATTTCTCCGATGCCGGCCGCGCCGCCACTGGAGCCTCCCCAGCCCCCTCCGTTCATCATCATTTCCAAACACCTCCTATATCAAACACCTCCTATATTCATATGAATATATTAGCCTGCAAACATGAAGAAATTGCGAAGGGATTATTAAGTATCGATGAAAACGATCCGGATTTGAGCACTGAGGCCACGAATGCCACGGGCAGCTATCCCTTGATCGGGGGAGTGGGGGTCATGCTGTCGATGCTGTCTTTCCATTGCTCCTCGATGCGGGCCCTTACGTCCTTGAGCGAATCGCCGTTCTCCAGGCCTTCCACTGCCTCGAGAACGAGATCAATGCACATCTGGCAGCCGGCTCCGTGCGGGTCGAACAGGATATTTTCATTCTTGGGATCGTCCCGCTCGATAAAGCAGTAGCGCACGCTCTTGTGGCCGGCGTGCTGGCCGCAGCCGCAGAAGCAGGGTATTTGATCGAGCTCTTCCGTGTAGTCCACCGCGAATTGATAGCTTTTTTGGGCATTGGGCAGATCAGCGTTCGTTACGTAAGTGGGGAATTTTCCGTAGCCGCCGGAGCTGTACTTCGCTTTACGCTGCTCCACGGGAGAGTCTTTTACCATCGAAATCCCCAGGGTGGTCGCGAGGCCGGCTGACAATCCCAAAAAGACAACGCCGGCCACGACCGCCGGTTTCAGCCATTTTCTGGAGTTGCCGGGCCTGGCACCGGGCTTGTCTGGCTGGTTGCTCAATTCTCTCCTCCTCAAAGCAGGCTCATAATCCGCGGAGCATCTTCCCTGACAAAACTACAATAAATAGTAGATTAGCATAAGATGTCAATACCAGGAGAAAAATTAACGTAAATTAACTTTGGGCGAGGGTTGCTGACTTGTATGAGGCTGCGGTAGTCGTTATCGCATGGACAGGACTGCCCGCCGCCATCGCGATCGTGCCGCTAAGCCTTCTGCGTTTTATCGGAAGGATAAAAAAGGCGGTCCTGATTGCCCAAAAAACGAGAGGAAAGCAATCGGCAGGAAAAAAACATTCTGTGGATAATCTAATTTATTAGTCAGCTTTCCTTCGGAAGCTTTTTACCTTGGATTGGGGTTATCTGGCCCTGGCCTAATTTGCATTGAGGCTCTTGATAAGATGTGGTAATGAAAAGCCGGGTTGCTTCTTAATGATGGTGTGTGGAAAATTGGTCCACGGGAAATGTATAAGGCAGAATGGCAGAATGGACACATTTGCCTGGAGAAATCATGGATGACGGCATGAATCCGGTTTCGGGGAATGGAATAGAGCAGGCGCCTTCTGCGGCGCCGGAAAACTTCACGGGCAGGCCCCGGGGATGGGTGTCCTTTTCCACCAGGCGGGTGCCGGCGGCGGCGCTGGCTACACTGGAGATACCTATGCTGTCGGTCATCGTCATAGTGCTGGGAATCTCCTTCCTGGTGACGCCTGACACCACCATCAGGGGCACCGGGTTCGATCTGGCCTTGCCCTCCGCCTGCCTTCTGCAATGGATAAGCAGCATCCCCGGCCTCTTCTGCGGCATGACGAGGTCCTTTATGGCGATGGGCGGCCTCGATATCCGGCAGGCTTTCATCTTCAACCCGATGGGCCCCGTTTTCTTCCTGGCGACGCTTGCCGCCGGCGGGTTTCTGAGCTGGTCCGCCATCGGCCGGCGGCGAATCACTTTGAGGTTCAGCCCGACGGCAACCCGCACCTTCATCCGCATGACCGCCGCTGTCCTCATCATGACCTGGGTGCTCAAGATACTGGTCTGGCGGAAGACGGGGCTTTTTTAAGCTCCGTTCCTCATAAATGGCGGGGACGTTCGCACACACAACAGGGGGGAAGGCATGAACGGCTCGGAGAATTCCGCAGCCCTCGAATCGATTCTGCGGCAAAGGCCCTCGACCGACTGGCAGGTCGGTTTCTGGAACGCTTTTCTCCTGGTCCTCATAACTTGCGGCATCTACGGCGTCTACGTCCTTTACAAGATCATGGACCGGCGCCTGCAGCACTTCGAGCGGATGATCTCATTCCGGTACTACCTCATACAGCTTCTCAAGGAAAGGGCGGCGGCCGACGGCCGGATGGACGAGCTGGGCCAGGATATCTCCCGGCTGGAGGGCATGCATGTCGAGACCTCCAACCGCGACCGCGCCGGTGAGAAATCACCGGTGCTCTGGCTGGTGCTGGGCCTGGTCACCGGCGTGACCAATTTCTACGTGTTTTACTTTCTCAATGACGATTTCCGGACGCACGAGGCCAATGAGCATATGTTCATGCTGACGGCCAGTGAGATCATGCAGAAACTTGGCATGAGCCATCAGCAGATCGTGACCGCCAGGATGGTGCCGGAGCGCAATTTCATCATGTATCTCGTATTTACCTTCATCACCTGTGGCGTCTACGGCATCTACTGGTGGTACACGCTGATAACCGACCCGAACAGCCATTTCGATGTTCATACATCGTGGGAGAATTATGTCTACGGCATCATCTCCTCCCAGGTTCAGACCGGGGCCCAGCCCGGCCAGTAAGAATCAAGAGGGGAGAAAAGGCCAACAGGAAAGGGGAGCCGATGAATACGGAAATGCCCCGAGGTTCGACCCCCGGCCCGGGGACGCCCCTGCCCGGCCAGCCAATGCCCGGCGCGCCCGGCGGCCCGGGAATGCCGGTCGGCGGCGGGCCGGGAGCCCCAGGCGGCGGCATGCAGGTGCCGGACAAAGCCGGCGGCCTGGCCATTGCCTCGCTGGTCTTCTCGCTGGTGGGCCTGCTGTGCTGCGGCGTTGCCTCCATAGCGGGGATCATACTGGGAGCGGTGGAGCTGGGCAGGATAAACAGGGGAGAATCCTCCGTCAAGGGGCGGGGCCTGGCGCTGGCGGGCATTATCATCGGAGCCGTGGTCATCGGCCTGTGGCTTTTGATTGCCATGATCAGCATAGTTACGGGCGGTTTCGCGTTTGAATTCGGTACATAGTTAAATAACGTTGAGCGCGCTGGCCGATCACCCTTGTTGCGAGCCGGGCATGACGCTTAAATGTCATGCCGATCGCGCCGAGAGATGGGATTCCGGGGTCGCTCGGGAACGACAATTTTATTTAGTCTCCCCGGAAAAAGAGCAGCGCCCCGGAAACATGTGACTCTGATGTCTCCTGGGAGTGACTCGCTTCCCCGGTATGACTTCAATAAGTGGTTGCGGGTCGGGCTCAGGGCGGATCTACTGATTTAAATAAGCCCGTTCGGGTAATGATTAAGTACCAAATTCCAGCAGTTTTTTAAGGACGGAGCATACATGAGAGAAGCGGGCGCCGGCGGTGGCGGATCCCAAAGTGACGGCCTGGAGAGCCTCAGCATCACCACCATCAGGATGCTGGCGCTGGATGCCGTTCAGAAGGCAAACTCGGGGCACCCGGGCATGCCCCTGGGCATGGCGCCCGCCGCCTATGTGCTTTGGACCAGATTCCTGAAATTCAGTCCTGAAAATCCCTTCTGGCCGGACCGGGACAGGTTTGTGCTGTCGGCCGGGCATGGCTCGGCGCTGCTTTATGCCATGCTTCATCTAACAGGCCATGACATGCCGATGGACGAGCTCAGGAATTTCCGGCAGTGGGAAAGCAAGACGCCCGGGCATCCGGAGTACCTGCCGGGGAGCGGCATAGAGACCACCACCGGGCCCCTGGGCCAGGGGTTCGCCACCGGCGTGGGCATGGCCATGGCGGAGGCGCACCTGGCCGCCATCTTCAATCGCGAAGGCTATCCGCTTGTTGACCACTTCACCTACGCCATCGCCAGCGACGGAGACATGATGGAGGGCATCGCCAGCGAGGCTGCTTCCCTGGCCGGCGATTTGAAGCTGAACAAGCTCGTCTACATCTATGACAGCAATCACATTACCCTGTCAGCCGACACCCGGCTCACATTCACGGAAGATGCCGGCAAGCGCTTCGAGGCCTACGGCTGGCATGTCCAGAAAGTAGCGGACGCCAACGACGCCAAGGCCATCGAAGCTGCCCTGGCAAGGGCCCGCCAGGAGGCAGAAAGACCTTCCCTGATCATCATCCGCTCCCACATAGGGTATGGCTCGCCGGTTCAGGACACTTTCAAGGCTCATGGCAGTCCTATGAGCCCGGAACAGGTTAAGGATACCCGGGCATTCTATGGCTGGCCTCCGGATGCGCAGTTTTACGTTCCCGGCGAGGTCCGGTCCCACATGCTCCAGGCCGGGCACGCCGGCGCCGTTCGCGAAGACGAGTGGAACGCCCTGCTTGACGACTACGGCAAAGAACATCCGGAGCTCAGGAAAAGATGGGACCTGATGATGGGCGGGCGGCTGCCGGACGGGTGGGACCGGGACATCCCTTTTTTCGCCGCGGACGGCAATGGCATCGCCACCCGGAAGGCGGGCGGCCGGATCATGAACGCCATCTCCGAGCGGGTGCCGGCCCTTATCGGCGGCTCCGCGGACCTGGACCCCTCCACCAACACGGCGCTTGTAGGCCGGGGCAGTTTCCAGCCGCCCAGAACTGGTGATGAGTCCGTCCAGGGGGCAGTGCCGGGACCATGGGGTTATGAGGCCGCCAATATAGCATATGGCGTCCGCGAGCATGCCATGGGCGGCATCACCAACGGCCTGGCACTGCACGGCGGCCTGCTGCCCTTCGCGGCGACTTTTTTCATCTTCTCCGACTACATGCGGCCGGCCATGCGGCTGGCCGCTTTGATGAACCTGCGTGTGATCTACGTTTTTACGCATGATTCCGTGGGCCTGGGACAGGACGGCCCCACCCACGAGCCGGTCGAGCACCTGGCGAGCTTCCGGGCCATGCCGAACATGACGCTGATCCGGCCCGCGGACGCCAACGAGACTGCCGAGGCCTGGCGGCTGGCGATGACCCGTGAGGGGCCGGTGGCCCTGATTCTCTCCCGTCAGGATCTGCCGGTTCTGGACCGGGAGAGATACGCGCCTGCTTCCGGGCTAAGGCGGGGAGGATACATCCTGTCTGACTCATCGCCCGAGCTTCCGGAGCTGGTCATCATCGCGACCGGATCCGAGGTTCATCCGGCCCTGGCGGCTTATGAGCAGCTGGCGGGCGAAGGCGTAAAGGCCAGGCTGGTCAGCCTCCCCTCCTGGGAGATCTTCGAGGAACAGGGGGCGGAGTACCGCCGGCAGGTGCTGCCGGCAGGCCCCGCGTACGTCAGCGTGGAGGCCGGCGCCGGGCTGGGATGGCGCCGTTATGTAGGCACGGACGGGGCCATCGTCTCTCTCGAAAGGTTCGGGGCCTCTGCTCCGGGGGAAGACGTGCTCAAAAGGTTGGGGTTCTCGAAGGACATTATCTATCAAAAAGCCACGGAGGTTCTTGACAAGAGGTGATTGACAGGATTGTTGATTCTGAGCGAAGCCGGGAATCTGCTTGTTGAGATTCCTTCTGCGCCTCGCTCCCCCGGATGACAGATTGGAGCGCTCCCCAGGACAACAGCGATTTTTGGTTTGGCGGTTGATGTCCTTTTCAGGATGAAGGATATTCGGGAAAACAGGATGATCGGCCCCAATGAAAGTAAACGAAGGGACGGAGGTAGTCATGGAATCCGGCAAGAAAAGTCCGTTGCTCGAACTGGAAGGGGTGGGGCAAAGCGTCTGGATCGATTATCTGAGCCGCGATCTCATGCAGTCGGACAGGCTGAGGCGGCTTGTCGAGGAGGACGGCCTCAAGGGGGTCACCTCGAATCCCACCATCTTTCAAAAAGCGATCTCCGGCAGCGAGCTTTACGATGAATCCCTGCGCCGGATGGTGAACAGCGGCATCAACGATCCCAAGGAACTGTTCCTGGGACTGGCCTTCGAGGACATCGGGGCCGCCGCCGGCATGTTTCTTCCCGTACACCGGGATACTGGCGGCCGGGAAGGATACATCAGCATCGAGACCTCACCAAACCTGGCTTATGATATCAGCGCCACCCTGGAGGAAGTCCGGCGGCTTTTTTCCACCCTGGGGCGCCCGAACATCTTGGTCAAGGTGCCGGCCACCGAGCCGGGGGTAGAGGCCATCCGGCAGCTCACCGGCGAGGGAATCAACATAAACGTCACCCTGCTGTTCTCCGTTTCCCGCTACTTGCAGGTTGCCGACGCCTACATGCGCGGGCTGGAGGAGAGGATGACCCGGGGAGAGCCAATCGACGGCATCATGTCCGTGGCCAGCTTCTTTGTCAGCCGCGTGGACACGCTGGTGGACAAACGGCTGGAGGACCTGATGGCGCGCGCCGTTTCAGAGGATGCCAGGAAAGAGATGGGGGCCTTGCGGGGGCGGGCCGCCGTTGCCAACTCCAGGCTTGCGTATCAGGAATACAAAAAAATTTGCGGGAGCGAGCGCTTCCGCCGCATCGAGGAAGCCGGAGGCAAAAGGCAGCGGCTGTTGTGGGGCAGTTCCAGCACCAAGAATCCCGCCTACAGCGACGTCAAATATGTCGAGGAGCTCATCGCGCCGGAGACGATCAACACCATGACCGAAGACACCATCGAGGCGTTCCGGGACCATGGGGCCGTCCGCGTCAGCATAGAGGACGACCTGGCGGGAGCCCGCGAGCTTTTCGAGAGCCTGGCCGAGCTGGGAATTGATGCCGGCAGGGTGGGGCTGCAGCTGGAGGAAGAGGGCGTCACGGCCTTCACGGATTCCTTCCTGCGGCTCCTTAAAGAGGTCGCCGGGCGCCGGGACCGGATCCTGGAGGAAGCGGCCTAGGGATGGGATTCGGCGGTGGACCGCCGACTCCGTGACGCGACGGAAGAGCGACAGGCGCCGCTTCAGGAGGCCCGGTGCGGATCTTGCCGACCTTCTTCCAGGTCTCTGATCTTTTCCAGGCGGCGGCGGAAACGCTCCTCGTTTTTGAAAGAGGCCTGCAGAAACACAAGCGCCAGCTCCTGAGCCAGGGCCTCTCCGGTTACGCGGCCGCCCAGGCAGATGACATTCATGTCATCGTCCTCAACGCCCTGATGCGCGGAATAGGAATCCTGCACCAGGCTGGCTCTCACTCCGGGGACCTTGTTGGCCGCCACGCAGGCGCCCACGCCGCTGCCGCAGACAGCGATCCCCTTTTCGACTTCACGCGCCGAGACGGCGCGCGCCAGCGGGATGACGAAGTCAGGATAGTCGTCTTCCGGGTCGAACGTGGCGGCGCCGAAGTCTGTGACCTCGTAACCCTTCTTTGACAGAATTGCCGCCAGTTTCTCCTTGAGGTCGAAGCCGCCGTGGTCGGCGGCGATGCCGATTTTCATTCCTTTCACCTTTTCTTGCGAAACAAGCCGGCCGATTGTCTAGTGACTACCACACTTCCCTTTATTTTCCTTTACATGTGCCAATCCGGAATAACAATCTGGGCGGGAGCGGTTTCCGGTAATGAAAGGCCCGTTCGTTTTCCTTTCCGGAATGGCAACATGCGCACCGGCGGCGGCCCCGGAATGGGTCGGTATAGCCGGCGTTCATATGATAGAATCCTGCCTCAATGAGCGAGGAGCTCCTGACAACCTATCAGCTGGCGCCGTCTATTCTTTCAGCCGATTTCTCCCGGCTGGGCGAGGAAATCAAGACAGTCATGGACGCGGGGGTCCGCGTCATCCATGTGGACGTCATGGACGGCCATTACGTCCCCAATATCACCATCGGACCGGTGGTGGTGGCCGGGATAGCAAGGCAGGTGCGCGAAGCGGGCGGCATTTTGGATGTGCATCTCATGATCGAAAATCCGGAGCGTTACGTAGAGGCTTTCGCCAAAGCCGGCGCGGACTGGATCTGCGTGCATGTGGAGGCCAGCACGCATCTCAACATGACGCTCTCACAGATCCGCGCAGCCGGCTGCAAGGCGGGTGTTTCCCTGAATCCGGCCACACCCCTGGTGGCTCTGCAAGAGGTGGGGGGCGACATCGACTTCGCCCTGATGATGACGGTCAATCCCGGATTCAGCGGCCAGGAGTTCATCTCTTCGGTAGTGCCGAAGATCGAGAGGGCCAGGAAGCTGTTGCCGCCGGAGGTGGGCCTGGAAGTTGACGGCGGCGTGGATGCGGACACCATTGAGACTGTGCTCGACACCGGCGCCAACCTGTTCGTGGCCGGCTCGGCCGTGTTCGGCGCCGCTGACCCCGCGGCGGCGGCCGGAGAGCTCATGAACGCCATGGCGGCCAGGACCGGATAAGCTAGATTCCCTCTCTCTGATATTCTGAGGATAAGCGTGAAGTAAGCGCAAAAATCCCGCGCGTCCGGACGCCGATATTCCTCTTAGCTCAAAAACTGGTAATGTGCTATTATTTTTGCGTATTTAATTGAATAGCTGTTTAGCAGCAATATCTTCGGGGCGGGGTGGAATTCCCCACCGGCGGTCAGAGTCCGCGACCCTCCAGGGCCTGTTCCAACAGGTCCCGAGGCTGACCAGGCGAAATTCCTGGGCCGACAGTTAAAGTCTGGATGGGAGAAGATATGGCATTAAGATGCTTTGCCCTGGGATATCTGCTGCCCGGGGTATTTTTTATTTGGCGACGGGACTCGACATAAGCTTCATGCAAAGGGCTCTCAACCTGGCCGAGCTGGCCAAGGGAAAGACCAGCCCCAACCCTGCCGTGGGCGCAGTTATCGTCAGGGACGACAAGGTGATCGGCGAGGGCTATCACGAGAAGGCGGGCGCCGATCATGCTGAGGTCGCCGCCATCAAGGCTGCCGGGGGCATCGCGGAGGGCGCCACGATATACGTCACGCTGGAGCCCTGTTGCCATACCGGACGCACCGGTCCCTGCACCGGCGCCATCATCGAGGCCGGCATCTCCAAGGTTTTCGTGGCGGCGCTCGATCCCTCCGCCAAGGTAAACGGTCAGGGCCTGGAGGAGCTGACAGCGGCCGGCGTCGAGGTTGAGGTCCTGGACGGCCTGGTGGCCGCCCGCGCCCGCTCCCAGAACGAGGCCTTTCGCAAGTTCGCGGTAACCGGGCTGCCCTTCGTCATCTTCAAGAGCGCCATGAGCCTCGACGGCAAGATTGCCACATCCACCGGAGATTCCAAGTGGATCTCGGGGGAGGAGAGCAGGGCGCTGGTGCATATGATCCGCGGCGAGGTTGACGCTATCTGCGTGGGCAGCGGCACAGTGGCGGTCGATGACCCCATGCTCACCTGCCGCCTCCCCGGCGATTACCGGCAGCCGCTCAGGGTGGTCTTCGACTCCCGGGCCGGGCTGCCGCTGGAGAGCCGGCTGGTGAAAACCGCCGCGGAATTTCCCGTACTGGTGTTCGTCACCGGCGATGCCGCTCCGGAAAAGACCGCCGCTTTGAAAGCGGCAGGGATAGAAGTGGTGGAAACCGGCTCCCTGGACGGCCAGGTGAACGTAAGCGAGGCGCTCAGACATCTGGCGTCGATGGAGCCGCCGGTTCAGAGCCTGCTGCTGGAGGGCGGTCCGACCCTGGCGGCTTCTTTTGTGGAGGCCGGAACCATTGACAAGGTGATGGTTTTCATCGCTCCCAAGCTCATCGGCGGCCGCATGGCCCGGACGCCGGTGGAGGGAGAGGGCTACCGGATGGTGGGCGACGCCATCGGGCTTCACCGCGTTGTTCACGAATACGTTGGAGACGATATTCTCGTCACCGCATACACCAGCGAGGAAGAATGGTAAAAGAAAATCGGCGTCACATGCGAGAAGAATGTTCACGGGCATAGTCGAAGAACTTGGCAGGCTGGCCGAGCTGAAAATGGGCGCCGACAGCGGCGTTATCACGATCGAGGCCGGCGAGGTGCTCAAGGGTACGCAACTGGGCGATTCCATCGCGGTCAACGGTGTGTGCCTGACCGCCCGCAGCTTTGGGGACGGCACCTTCTCCGCCGATGTCATGCCGGAGACCATCAGGAAGAGCAATCTGGGCAACCTGAAGCGCGGCGACGTGGTAAACCTGGAGAGGGCGCTGACGCTCTCGGCGCGGCTCGGAGGCCACCTGATGCTCGGTCACGTGGACGCGACTGGCAAGGTGCTCTCCATCCGGCCGGAAGGCAACGCCATGCTCTACACTTTCTCGGCTCCCGGGGAGATACGCCGCTACCTGCTGCCTCAGGGCTCGGTGGGAATCGACGGGATCAGCCTGACCATAGCCAGGCTGGAGAGCGACAATTTCAGCGTTTCCCTGATTCCGCATACGGTCAAGGTGACGACTCTGGGGCACAACCCGGTAGGCTACGAGGTCAATCTGGAAGCCGACGTGCTGGGAAAATACGTCGAGAAGATAATCAGGGGCGGCCTCCCGGGAGGCCAGGGCGAAGGCGGGCTGACACTTGAAAAGCTGGCTGAGCGTGGGTTTTTATAAGGGAAGTTTCCGGCTTCCGGGCTGGAATCGTGACCGGGAATGATTTCCAACCAGGAACTATTTTAACCAAGAGGGAAAGGACCAAATGGCAACCGAAGAACAACAGGAACAGAAGAAAGAATCGTGCTTCAGCAGCATCGAGGAGGCGCTGGAGGATATCCGGGCCGGCAAAATAGTAGTGGTCTGTGACGATGAAGACCGGGAGAACGAGGGCGATCTGACCATGGCGGCGCAGTTTGCCACGCCCGAGGCGATCAATTTCATGGCGATGCATGGCCGCGGCCTTATCTGCCTGTCGCTGACCCCGGAGCGCTGCGAAGAGCTCAACCTGCCGCAGATGGTGCAGAACAACGAAGCGACCTTTGGCACGGCCTTTACCGTGTCCATCGAAGCGCGCGAGGGTGTTACCACCGGCATCTCGGCGGCGGACCGGGCGCACACGATCCAGGTTGCCATAAATCCGGCATCAAAGCCGGGAGACCTGGTCCAGCCCGGCCACGTCTTTCCGCTCAGGGCCAAGCCGGGGGGCGTGCTCAAGCGCACCGGCCAGACCGAGGCTGCCGTTGACCTGGCCAGGCTGGCAGGCCTGGAGCCGGCCGGGGTTATCTGCGAGATCATGAACGAGGATGGCACCATGTCCCGGGTCCCCGACCTGATCCCCTACTGCAAGAAACACGGACTGAAGATGATCACCGTTGCCGACCTCATCCGGTACCGGCGCCGGAACGAGAAATTCGTGCGGCGCGTGGCCGAGGCCAGGATCCCCACCCGTTTTGGCGACTTCAGGGCCATCGGATACGAAAGCCTGCTGGACGGAGAGCAGCACGTGGCGCTGGTAAGGGGCGAGGTGGAAGGCGCCCAGAACGTGCTGGTGCGGGTGCACTCCGAATGCCTGACCGGAGATGTTTTCGGCTCCATGCGCTGCGACTGCGGCGAGCAGCTTTATCACGCCCTGCGCATGATCGAACAGGAGGAGTTGGGCGTGCTCCTCTATCTCTCCCAGGAAGGCCGGGGCATCGGCCTGCTGAACAAGCTGCGCGCTTACGAGCTTCAGGACAAGGGCCGGGATACCGTCCAGGCCAACGAGGAGCTGGGCTTTCCCGCCGACCTGCGTGAATACGGGATAGGCGCCCAGATACTGGTGGACCTGGGTCTGACGACTATCCGTCAGCTCACCAACAATCCCAAGAAGATCAGGGGGCTGGAAGGATTTGGCCTCAAGATCGTGGAAAGAGTGCCCATCGAGATGCCGCCCCAGTGTGAGAACGTGGCCTACCTGTCGACCAAGAAGGCCAAGCTGGGACACATACTGCATCATCAGGACTTGCGGTTCGAAAAGGAGTAGCACCCGGTAACGATCATTCTTGATGGTCTTCCATAAAAAATGAAAGGCCTTGTTTTCCGGGTTTCCGGGGAGACGCTAGAAAAAAAGGGACAGAAAGGAACGGTTCATGGCAGAAGACTACAAGAGCTACGAAGGCATGCTGGACGCGAAGGAGCTCAAGTTTGGCATGGTTGTGGCCCGCTTCAATGAATTCATATCAACGCGCCTGCTGGATGGAGCCGTGGACTGCATCGTCCGGCATGGGGCCGCCAGAGACGCCGTCGAGGTCGCCTGGGTTCCGGGCGCGTTCGAGATACCCCTGGTGGCCTCGAAGATGGCGGAAAGCGGCAGATATGACGCCGTCATCTGCCTTGGCGCGGTCATCCGGGGCGGCACGCCTCATTTCGATTATGTTGCCAGTGAGGTTTCCAAGGGCATTGCCAAGGTGGCGCTTGACAGCAAGATCCCGGTGGCCATGGGCGTCCTTACAACCGATAGCATAGAACAGGCGGTGGAGCGGGCCGGAACCAAGGCGGGAAACAAGGGATGGCAGGCCGCCGCCGGCGCTATCGAGATGGCAAACCTCGTAAAGAAACTATAGGCTTCCCGCGAGAAAGCCCCCTTACCGGGGGCTCTCTCAAGGTGTTGCCGCAGCCTCGCAGGCCAATCACTTTTCCCTGAGCCTGGCTACCTGGCGTGCGGTGTTGCCCCTCCCGGCAGCCGATGCGCCTCAGTGAACGCCAGCACACCCGGGATGATCAGATTGGCGATCGGAACCAGCATAAGTATCCCGTACCAACCAGGACGCTCCCTCCGCTCCGCGATCTTCCACCACAGGTAGACGGCGAAGATGACATTGACAATGGGAACAAAAACAAGGAGCAGGTACCAGCCGGATATCGGAACCATCCGGCACATCAGGTACACGTTGGCAATAGGAATGAACGCCAGCCAACCATTAGGCACTCCCAGCTTGCCCGCGATAGTCATCAGACAAAACGCCAAATAGATGTACACCGCCAGCCAAATCACAACCGCAAAAACATTTGAATACAGGGCTTCCATTTCATTCTCCTTTCTTTTTGAGGATTTACTTGCCGTCCCCTTCGTGGCCGGCTTCCTTTTTTTCAGGTTTCCACGGGCAACCTAGCCGCCGCGTGAAAGCTTGAGTTTCCGAGAGGTTGTCATCTCAATATTTTTATACCCGCGGGATGCCGGCGGAAACGTGGGCGGCGCATGAAAAAAGCCCTCCAGGGCCGGAGGGCAATAAATGATTGAATTTGCCGGGGTTTTTAAACCGCTTTTTGGACCTTGCCGGCGCTGATGCACTTGGCGCAGACGTAGGCGCGTATGGGTGTCCCGTTATCCATTATGCGGATCTTTTGCAGGTTGGGATTGAACCGCCGCCGGGTGGCGCGGTTGGAATGGCTTCTGCTGTTTCCGAATCCGGGCTTCTTGCCACAGACTGTGCATACTCTGGCCATGACTTTCCTTCGTGAGAGCCGCCAAAAACCCATCCGGCCGGCGGTAAAGCTTGCTCTTTACACAAAGCGACATTATGCTATAGACGCATCCTATTTGCAAGAAGGGAAGGTAATGACCATTTCCCGGTGCCTGCATTATTTTGCCAGCTCCGAGCCCCTCCAGCCGTCCCGCCTTCCCCGCACCTTTAAAGCCGCTTTCAATCCCAGGGAACTGCGAGACCCCCTCGTCGTGCTGGCCGGAGTGGGACCGGCCACGGCCGGGGAGGCCGCCAGGCTGGGTCTTGATAGCCTGGGCGACCTGCTTTTTCATTTCCCCCGCCGGCATGAGGATTTCACCAGCCAGAAGAAGATTGGCGAGCTCAAATGGGGGGAGGAGGCGACCGTGCGGGCGGCCCTGCAGGGAAAGCCTGTTATAAAAAGGACCAGGCGCCGCAACCTCCGCCTCGTTCAGGCCCAGGTCGGGGATGATACCGGATACATGAAAGCTGCCTGGTTCAACCAGGATTATCTGGCCGAGCTCGACTCCGGGGAGGAAATGCTGCTGCGCGGCGTCTATGACGGGATGAAAAACACTTTCACGGTGAAGAGCCACGAGATGCTGGGGAAGGAGGAGGCCGGGCTGCACACTACCGGCTATGTGCCCGTTTATCCCACCACGGAGAAGATCTCCGTCAAGCGTCTCAGGGGCTGGCTGGCCAGGATCAGGAACCTGGCGCCCCTGTTGCCAGACCCGCTGCCGGCGTCCCTCAGAGCCGGGCTGGAGCTGCCTCTTCGTGCCGACGCCATCCTTTCCATGCACTTTCCCCGCTCGCTCGAGGACTTCAAGGCCGCCGAGCGCAGGATGATCTTCGAGGAGCTGTATCTCATGCAGGCCGGTCTGTTCTGGCACCGCCATCACTACGAACGGCTTCGGCGGGGAAGCGCGCTGGGGCCGGCCGGAGAAAAAACCAGGGGCTTTATCGGCGCTCTGCCCTTCAATCTGACGGCAGGGCAGAAGAAGGCGTGCAGCGAGATATCGCGCGACCTGCAGCGGGAGACGCCGATGCAACGGCTTCTGCAGGGCGACGTGGGCTCGGGAAAGACCGTGGTGGCCGTCTATTCGATGCTGAGAGCTGTCGAGCACGGCTGCCAGGCGGCGCTGATGGCGCCCACCGAGGTGCTGGCCGAGCAGCACTGGCTGAAGCTGAACGATATGCTCAGGGGACTGGGTGTCCGCCTGGATTTCTTCTCCAGCCGGCTCAAGACGGCCGAGCGCAAGAAGATGCTCGAAAGCACGGAAGCCGGCAAAGTGGATATCGCCGTAGGCACGCACGCGCTCATTCAGGAGGACGTCCGGTTCAGATCTCTCCGGGTGGTGGTTGTTGATGAACAGCACCGTTTTGGAGTGTGGCAGCGCGAGCAGCTGGCCGACAAGGCCACCAGCGGCGGCATCACTCCCCACGTTCTGCACATGACGGCGACTCCCATACCGAGGACGCTGGCGCTAACTCTATACGGGGATCTGGATGTGAGCACGATCAAACATCTGCCCGCCGGACGGCGCCAGATAAAGACATGGCTTGTTCCTGATTCGAAAAGGGCCGGAGCCTACGATTACATCCGCAAGCAGCTTGACGCGGGAAGACAGTGCTACGTGGTCTGTCCACTGGTCGAGGAGTCTGAATCCGTTCAGGCCACCGCTGTGGAGGCGGAGGCCGGCCGGTTAAAGGACTCGGAGTTTGCCGGCTATTGCGTGGCGATTCTCCACGGGCAGATGACGGCTGCCGCGAAACAGTCAACCATGCGGCGCTTCGCCGCCGGCGGGATTCAGGTGCTGGTGACGACAACGGTTATCGAGGTGGGGGTGGACGTCCCGAATGCGACGGTGATGATGGTCGAGGAGGCCGACCGCTTCGGGCTGGCGCAGCTGCACCAGCTCCGGGGCCGGGTTGGACGGAGCTCTCATGAATCGTATTGCCTCCTCTTTGGAGATCCGAAGACCGAACAGGCCCGGCGCCGTCTGGAAGCGATCGTTAAGATACGGGACGGGTTCCGGCTGGCAGACATAGATCTGGAGATCCGCGGCGAGGGGCAGCTGTTCGGGGTCAGGCAGTCCGGTCTTCCCGACCTGAGGCTGGCGCGTCTCACCAGGGACCAGGAATTGCTGATCCTGGCGCGTGAAAAAGCCCGCGTGCTGATTGGGGGGGATCCGTCCCTGAAGCGGCCAGAAAACGCGCTCCTGCGCGATGAGATAGCCAAGGTTTTCGGAGAATCGGTCGACTGGCTGAGAAAGATCTAGTGGCCTTCCCATGCGGATAATCTCGGGGAATAATTTCGGGGACACAATAATTTCGGGGACACAATACTAAATAACGAAGTCAGGCAGAAGAATTTAGTATTGTGTCCCCGAAATTATGTTATTTAGTATTGTGTCCCCGAAATATCAACCACCGAAATATCAACGGCTTCCATGCGGATAATTGCAGGAACAAATAAAGGCGCCGCCATCTATGCCCCGCCGGGCGAAAAAACCCGGCCAACGGCCGACAAGGTCCGGGGGGCGATCTTCAACATCCTGGGGCCCGTGGAGGGTCTTAAGGTGCTGGACCTCTTTGCCGGCAGCGGGGCATTGGGTCTGGAAGCGCTGAGCCGGGGAGCTGCCAGCGCCACCCTGGTCGATAACCGCGACCAGGCGCTGAAAACCATTGCCCGCAACATCACAAAGCTGAAGCCGGATAATGCCCATCCGCTACGCCGCGATTACCTGGGTTTCCTTAAGGATGCAGCCAAAAAGGGTGAGCGCTACGATTTGATTTTCGTTGACCCTCCCTATAAAATGCACCGCGTTGTCGAGCCGGAACTGGGCCGCTGGTTACCCGGGGTCGTCTCGGAGGGGGGCAGGGTGGTCATTGAAAGCGACGCCCGCCAGGAAGTGACCCTTCCCGGCGAACTCCTCAGGGAGAAGGTCTACGGCGACACACGCGTCAGCGTATTCCGATTTTCCGGCCCGGCCCGATCTCTAACGCCATGAACGCGCCTTACGACAAAGTTGCCATCTGTCCCGGCACCTACGATCCGGTCACGGAGGGCCACCTAGACATCATAGCCAGGGCCGCCGTCCTCTTTGACAGGGTGGTGGTCGGGGTCGTGGCGGCCTCGCCGCGCAAGGATACCCTCTTCAGCGCCGAGGAGCGCGTGGCCTTTTTACGGGAGTCCCTGGCGGATACCGATAGCGACATAGAGGTCGAGATTTTTGATACGCTACTTGTGGACTTTGCCCGCAAGTGGCGGGCCAGGGCGCTCGTCAAGGGACTGCGGGCCATCTCGGACTTCGAGTATGAATTTCAGATGGCTCAGCTAAACAGGAAACTGGCCCCTGACCTAGAAACTATTTATCTGATGGCGTCGCCGGAGTTCAGTTTCTTGAGCTCCAGCGGCGTGAAAGAGATAGCGAAATACAAAGGTAATGTGGATGACCTGGTTCCCCCGGCGGTAGCCAGGCGCTTTGCAGAGCTTTTCAGGTAAACCAGGAACCCTGGAGGATAAAGTGGACGTACTGGTGCTCATAGACAAACTGGATGAGATCGTGAATAACGCCCGTCCAATGCCCATGACCGACAAGGTCATGATTGATCGCGAGGAGATCTATGACATCCTCGACCAGATGCGGACCACCATCCCCGAGGAGATCAAGCAGGCCCGCTGGATCGTCAAGGAACGCCAGGAGATGCTGTCGGAGGCCAAGACCGAGAGTGACCGGATTATCAAGGATGCCCAGGATCAGGCAGCGAGGCTTACCTCCGAAGAGGAAGTCGTCAAGATGGCCGAGCGCAACGCCGCCCAGATTATGGAGGACGCCCGGGCCCGCGAAAGGGAGATCCGCCTGGGCGCCGAGGATTACGCGGACGAGATTCTGGAAACACTGGAAACCAACCTGGAAAAATTCCTGGCCGCTGTCAGGCGCGGCCGCGAGCGTTTGCAGGGGAAGACAGAAGAGCAGGAATCGGCCGAATAACCTGCCCGGTAATCTTCGCTGATCAAGCAGCCGCGGCGTCCCGGCAACCCGGTCACATGCCAGAACAACCTGCGACAACCCTGGATCTCACCCAGTTTTCCCGGGAACCCGGCGAAAGCCGGACCATGGAGATCGACCTGTACCTGCCCCCAATCCACCTGGCGGGACAGGATTACGGCTTTGTGCCGGACACCGTCCCGGCGCGGATTGCTCTCATTTTCACCGGCAGCGGTTTCAATATCGAGATGAAGTTCTCCGCAAGCCTGGAGGGAGAATGCTGGCGCTGCCTGGAACCTGCCCGTATAGACCTTGATGTCGACGTCCAGGATTTCTTCGAGATCGAACGTCCTCCGGTCGGGGAGATGGCCGAAGAAGACGAAGCGTCCTTCTGGTACGAAGAGGACGGCACGCTGAATCTCTCGGCCTGGGCCCGGGACGCCGCAGCCGAGCAATTGCCCTCCAAGATCCTCTGCGATCCGGAGTGCCGGGGCCTTTGCCCCCAGTGCGGGGTCAACCTGAACGTGGTCACCTGCGGGTGCGAACCACCCGCGGACTCGCGCTGGGACAAGCTCAGGGAACTTCTGGATTAGCGTCACATATCCGCCCCGATGCTGTCATCCCGGGCTCGACCACGGTCGTTCCATTGCGGCTCGGATTAAGTATGGTGTCTCCGTAATTTTGTTTGTCTGCAGTTGGAATGGTGCCCCGCAAGCGGGCCTTGATGGTGGCGAGCCGGCAGTAGTATTCTTCCAGAGAGCGCCCAGCGATGAAAATGGAGCGGAGCCGTCTGGAGGCGAAGACCGGCGTGCCGTCGCTGGCTAAAAGAGAGGAATCAGTTGAACGACGAGGTGATACGAGCCAGGGGCCTGGTCAAGCATTACGGAAGCATCCGGGCGCTCGATGGGTTGGATCTGGCTGTGCCGCGGGGAACAGTGCTCGCCTTGCTCGGACCCAACGGCGCCGGCAAGACTACAGCCGTGCGCATCCTGACTACCCTGCTGGAGGCCGACGCGGGCTCGGCGGCTGTTGCCGGCATCGACATTCGCACCAATCCAAAACGGGTCCGTGAGCGCATCGGGCTGTCGGGACAGTACGCGGCGGTCGACGAATATCTGACCGGGTACGAAAACCTCGATATGATCGGGCGCCTCTACAGGCTGGGCCGGCAGCGGTCCCGGTCGAGGGCGCGCGAGCTGCTGGAACGCTTCGGACTCCGAGAAGCGGGCGACCGGCCGGTAAGGACGTACTCGGGCGGGATGCGGCGACGGCTCGACCTGGCCGGCGCGCTGGTTGCGCAGCCGGATGTGTTATTTCTCGACGAACCGACCACCGGGCTGGACCCGCGCGGCAGAACCGACATGTGGGATGTCATCCGTGAGCTCATTCGCGGCGGGACCACGCTCCTGCTGACAACTCAGTACATGGAAGAGGCCGACCGGCTCGCGGACAACATCGTCGTAATCGATTGCGGGCGCGCCATAGCCGAGGGAACCGCGGACGCTCTGAAGACACAGGTGGGCGGCGAGAGGATCGATGTCACAGTCGAGACCATGGCGGACCTGCCCCGGGCCGATGCCATTCTGGCGGAGCTCGCGGCCGGCGAGGTGCTGGTGAATGAACACGCGCGCAGCCTGACCGCTCCCGTTTCAGGCGGCGCGATCACGCTGATACGGGCGTTGCGACGCCTGGACGCCGCGGAAGTCCGCGTGCTCGATGTCGGGCTGCGCCGCCCGACGCTCGACGACGTGTTCCTGGCTCTGACCGGCCATTTCGCTGAGCCCGCGGCCGATGAGACGGGTGGAGACCGCCTCCAATAATTGGCTGTGAATCTACACGACTGGAACACCCGGAGGAACTTAAATGATGAAACGCCTGGCCTACTCCGTCGCTGACGGCGCCGTCGTAGCGAAGCGCAACGTCATAAAGATCAAGCGCGTTCCGGACGTGCTCGTCTGGGTACTGATGTCACCGATTATGTTCGTGCTGCTGTTCGCCTATGTGTTCGGTGGCGCGATCGATCCGGGTGGCGGCATCAACTACCGTGAGTTCCTGATCGCCGGAATCTTCACGCAGACCGTCGTGTTCGGTGCGACTTTCACCGGCGCCGGCATGGCCGAGGACATGCAAAAAGGCATCATCGACCGGTTCCGGTCGCTGCCGATGTCCCGGTCGGCCGTGCTTGTTGGCAGGACCGTCAGCGACGTGATCTACAACGTTCTGTCGGTCGCTATCATGGCGCTCACAGGGCTCATCATAGGCTGGGCGATCCGCGGGACGTTCGTGGACGCGGTCACGGCTTTTGCGCTGCTGCTCCTGTTCTCGTACGCGTTCTCATGGGTCATGGCCTACGTCGGCCTGCTGGTGCCCAGCCCTGACGTGATCAACAACGCGTCGTTCATGGTAATCATGCCGCTGACGTTCGTCTCGAACGCGTTTGTCCCGATTGACACGTTCCCCGGCCCGCTACAGCGGTTTGCTGAATGGAATCCTGTTTCAGCGGTGACCCAGGCGTCACGCCAGCTGTTTGGCAACCTCCCGGACCTCACCGGCGTGGACGCCGCTGTTCTCCAGGCACAGGGCGTGCGCATCCCAACCCCTTCGGATGCCTGGTCGATGCAGCATCCGGTCGCGTACTCGCTGATCTGGGTTGTGATCATCCTGGCGGTGTTCGTGCCGCTGTCGGTGCGGCAGTACAAGCGCACCGCCAGGCGCTGAACGATTTAGGGAAGGACCCCGCCAGGGATTGGATTTTACTTTCCGTAACCGTTCCGCTATCCTACCACTTGGCCTGAAGACAGGAGATGACATGGCGGTTCCAAAGAGAAAAACATCTAAAGCACGGCGGGACAAGCGCAGAACCCATGCCCGTCTCGACCGTCCGACCATTAACCTTTGCCCCCAGTGCCGGAGCGTCAAACAGCCGCACCGGGTCTGCACCGTCTGCGGCACTTACAAGGGCCGCGAAGTGATCAGCTTCGAAGAGTAAGAATATCAGGTGACTGATAGACAGCTATCCCTGACCGATTTTGAACATATAGCAGGCAAATAAAGAGCCGCCCGGAGGGCGGCTCTTGAAATAATTTGCTCACGCGTCCACCTGTGGAGGGCGGGAAGCACAACCGCAGACATTTTACGGTACATGACTTAACAAATTGCGCTGGTCTCTCTTACCCGCGAGAGCAAACCGGAACGGAAAATTGGTTATTTCCAAATAGTCGGCCTGTATGGATGAAAACCCTTTGTTAGCTGGGCTCTAATAATACTATTTTACGTTGATTATTAATTTTATCAATATCCAGGAATTGCTGAAGCCATTCGGATAACTAAACACTATTATCGATTTTTCTTATGAAATCTGATAAAATTACTAAGATTTCTGTCCAGGTGCTCGCCGGGCCCGGCCGAAGGGGATCGGAATGAGACATGGAATATCTACAGAATGAGCAGCTCGGAGCCCAAATCAATTCCCGGGCGTTATCCGTGCCACTGCTGCCGCAGGCGGGAAAGCGTTTTCTGGTCTGAAAAAAGGGGCAGCTTCGTATGCGGGCATTGCCAGAAGAGTTTCGATCCGAGTATTATCGCCAGGCGAAACGGCCCGCTCACGGAGCAGCTTCGGCTCTGCTGAAATTATCGTAGGTTCCTCACTCCGGTGGTTCGGGCATATTGTCACGAATGTCTTTCCCGCCGGTTTTTTATAATCGCCTAGAAATGGCAAAAAAAGGCAAACGATTGCAGGAGGTATCATGGCGAAGAAGGTTGCGATACTGACGGGTGGCGGCGATTGCCCCGGCCTGAACGCGGTGATCAGGGCCGCGACTCTGAAGCTTTCCCGGGCCGGCTACGAGATGGTCGGCGTCAGAAGGGGATGGCGCGGGTTGCTGGACAATGACTATGTGCCCCTGACCAAGGAGGCCATCTCCGGCATCCTGCACCGCGGCGGCACGATTCTGGGCACGTCCCGGACCAACCCCATGAAGGAGGAGGGCGGGGTCGACAGGCTGGTAGACAACGTGCAGCAGAACGACATCTGGGCAACCATCGCCGTAGGCGGCGATGACACCCTGGGCGTGGCCAACAAGCTTCACGGGGAATACGCGCTCAACATGGTGGGCGTGCCCAAGACGATCGACAACGACCTTTCCGGCACCGACTACACGTTTGGTTTCAACACGGCGGTAGAGATCGCCACCGAGAACATCGACCGGCTGCACACCACCGCCGAATCCCACGACCGGGTGATAGTCGTCGAGATCATGGGCCGTCACACAGGCTGGATCACGATCATGGCGGGCATCGCCGGCGGCGCCGACGTGATCATGATTCCCGAATATGACCTTTCTGTCGCCGAAGTCTGCGAGATTATCAAGCGCCGGCACGCGGCCGGCAAGAACTTCAGCATCGTGGCCGCCAGTGAGGGCGCCAAGCTGCTTGCCAAGGAGGGCGAGGAGCAGATGGTCACCCAGACGGACGAGGTCGACGCCTTCGGCAACGTCAGGCTGGGCGGGGTCGCCAAGCTGCTTGCCAAGGAGATCGAGCGCCGCACGGGGTTCGAAACCAGGTCCACCGTGCTGGGGCATATCCAGCGGGGAGGCACTCCCACGGCGTACGACCGCATACTGGCCACCCGCTATGGCGTGAAGGCCGCCGACATGGTGATGGCCGGCGAGTTCGGGCGCATGGCTGCCCTGCAGGGCGACGCCATAGTGGCGGTGCCGCTGGAGGAAGGCGTAAAGGAGCGAAAGCTGGTGAGACAGGAGTTCTGGGATCTGGCCCAGACGTTCTTCGCCTAGGCCCGGCCGCGCCGGTTTTCGCAACTTTGGCTAATGCTGCCTGCCGATTTGGGCATATATCTTGTAAAAGGTTTATCTGGTCATCCTAGAGTCTGGAAGCGACGAGCGATCCGGTTCAAAGCAGCGAAAAGGCTCTCCGCCGCTTGGCCCGGAATGACTGGCAACCGGCATGGATTCGTTCAACGCCGCGGGGAATTACAAAGTCTCCTGGAATGATGCCGAATCCAGGAGAAATAACAGGATGCCGCCGAACGACAGGCCATCGTTTCCGAGATGAATATTCCCGAAGTCATAGTCACGCACGCCAATACCGATTTCGACGGGTTCGCGGCCACGGTAGCCGCGGCCAAGCTCTATCCCGAAGCCAAAATCTGTTTCCCCGGCTCCCTTAACCGCAACGTCCGCGAATTCTTTAACCTCCACGCCGACGAGATCGACACGGTAGAAACCTCGATGGTCGACCTCGATAAGGTCAAGCGGCTGATCATCGTAGACACCGTGCACTGCAACCGCCTGGGTGAGTTCGAGCATATCTGCCCCTCTCCCGGGGTGGAGGTCGTGGCTTTTGATCACCACCGGCTGGGGACCGTCGCCGAAAGGCCACCGTTCGTTTCCGAGGAGAACTATGTGCTGGGCGAGGACGGTTCGCTGGTCACGACAATGCTTAAGATCATTCACGACCGGGGGATCGAGGTGTCGCCACAGGAGGCCACCATCTTCGCGCTGGGCATTCACGAGGATACGGGTTCGCTCACGTATCCCACCACCACACCGAGGGACGCCGAAGCCCTCGCTGTCTGCATGCGGCTGGGGGCCAGCCAGAGCATGATAGGCAAATACCTGCACAACCCCCTGAACGAGGACCAGCGGGAGTTGATGCTGAAGCTGATCGACAGCCTCCAGACGACTCCGGTGGGGGACGTCGATGTGTTTATTGCCGCCACCCGCAGCCCCAGATACGTAGACGGTGTGAGCGTCATTGCCCACAAGATCATGGATATCACTGATTGCCAGGCTTTGATCGTCCTGGTGCAGATGGAAGACCGGGTTTTCATCGTGGGTCGCAGCAAGAGCAGGCTGCTGGATGTGGCCAGGGCGCTGGAGCCGGTCGGCGGCGGAGGCCATAGCCAGGCCGCGTCAGCTATTGTCAAGGACCAGGGCCTCGAGGAGGCACAAGACACCTTGCTGAAAAATCTGCCCCGGATCCTCGGGCAGCCGCTCAGGGCGAGGGATATCATGTCATCGCCGGTTCATTTCGTCGATATGCACACGACAATCCGCGAAGCGCTTTTGTTCCTGCAGCGCTATGGCCACAGCGGCGTCAGCGTCAAGGACGATGACATGCTGGCGGGGGTCGTCTCCCGGAAGGATCTGGACAAGGCGGTATCCCACAAGCTCATGCATGCCCCCGTGAAAGGCATCATGTCGCGCGGAGTCCTGACTGTTTCCGAGGACACCACTGTCCACGAGCTCAGGCGGCTGATGGCTGAAAGCAGTGTGGGCCGGATTCCGGTAATCTCACGGGAGGCCGTGGGACGGAAGGAAATACCCACGGGCGAGGTGGTGGGCATCGTCACCCGTACCGATATCCTGCGTACGCTGCACAAGGTAGTTGTCGAAGAGGAGGGAATGCCTCAAAAAGAGCTGCGAGAGGTGGATTTCGCCGGCCGGTTGTCGCAGCTTCATCACCTGCAGCCTCTGTTGGAGGCGGTGCAGAAGATATCCGTAAATTACCGGGGCGTCTATCTGGTGGGTGGATTCGTGCGGGACATAGTCCTCGGCGAACGAAATTACGACGTGGATATCGCGGTGGAGGGAAACGGAATCGAGTTTGCCGAGGAGCTGGCCCGGGAGCTGGACGGCCGCGTGCGGGCGCATCGCAAGTTTCATACAGCCGTCATCATCCTGAAAAAAGCGAGCCAGGTCAGGCGCGTGGACGTAGCCACCACGCGCACCGAGTTTTATGATTATCCGGCTGCCCTGCCCACGGTGGAGCATTCTTCGATCAGGCATGACCTCTACAGGCGTGATTTCACCATCAATGCCATGGCGGTATCCCTTTCGGCGCATGACTTCGGCCGCTTGCTGGACTTCTTCGGAGGCCTGAAAGACATTGAGAACCGAACCATCAGGGTCCTGCACAATCTCAGTTTCATCGAGGATCCCACCCGGATTTTCCGGGCCATCCGTTACGAGAACCGTTACAGATTCCGCATGAACCCGCACACGCTGGGCCTCGCCCGGGGATGCGTGGAGATGAACCTTGTGGGCGACCTTTCCTCGGCGCGCCTGCGGGACGAGCTGGTGTGGCTGTTCTCCGAGCCAGAGATCGACCACACGATCGTCAGGATCGGCGAGCTGGGACTGGCGCCCTCCATCCAGCCTGCTCTGGCGGTGGACGAGGAGAGCGCCGAGGTGGTTCGCCGCGCCGATGCAGCCGTAGGTGAATTTTCAATGATGAAAAATATCAAACCCTGGCGTCTGAGGCTTGCCTGCCTGGCCAGAAAAATGGATGCCGAGCAGCTGTCTTCCTGGACCCAGCGGCTGCGGCTTCGCGGACCGGATGGAGAGGTTATTACGGCGGCGGTGGTCCTCTCGGGAAAGGTGCTCGACCGGCTGTCGCACGCCCGGCTGGGCCGGTCAGAGATCTATGAAATCATGGTCAGGCTGCCGGCGGAGGCACAGATTCTGGCATACGCTCTCGCCCGCGAAGAGGAGACGATGGAGATGATCAGGCTCTATCTGAAGGAACTCAGATTTGTGAATATCGGCATCACGGGCAAAGACATACTGGAACTGGGGATGGAGGAATCGCCGCAGGTAGGGGAGATTCTCACCAAAATCCTGCTTATGAAAATCGAGGGCAAAGTGAACGGCCGCAAGTCGGAGCTGGAGATGGCCAGGCGCCTGGTCAAAAAAGCGGGAAAGATGGCTAAAAGAGGCAGGAGTTGACGGTACTCATACTGCAATTCGCGGTGACTCTGCCGGCGCTCATCCTGTCTCTGGTATTTCACGAGATATCGCATGGCTACATCGCGCTTCGGCTGGGGGACAGAACCGCCCAGAGCCGCGGCCGCCTGTCGCTTAATCCAATCCGGCACCTGGATACGTTTGGCACCCTGGTCCTGTTTCTGACGTACTTCAGCTCTGCCGGGCAGATGCTTTTCGGCTGGGCCAAGCCGGTGCCCATCAACCCGGCTTACTTTAAAAATCCCCAGCGGGGCATGGCATGGGTGGGCGTGGCCGGGCCCACCGCCAATTTCATGCTGGCTGCCGCCAGCGCGATCATTCTGGAGAACTGGCTGCAAACGGGCCTGCTTGCCAGTGTGATCTTCCGCGTATTCCAGCTCAACATAATTATCATGTTGTTTAACCTGATCCCGGTGCCGCCACTGGATGGTTCCAGGATACTCGGGGCCTTTCTGGGCAAGAAAGCCTACTTGCGCTGGATCAGGCTGGATCAGTACGGCATGATATTCATCATGCTGCTCCTCTTTCTCCTGGTTTCGTTTCCCGGCCCCCTGTTCGAGGTGATCCTGTCGCTTTACCGCGTGTTTCTGCCCTCGTTCGGATTTTAAAAGGCAAAAGGGACGGCCCGGACCGTCCCTTTTGCCTGCTATGCAGAAGCCTTGCTGATTTAAGAGGCCTTGTGGCTTATCCGCAGGGCGCCCCTGTTCTCAAATTCCTCGATCAACACCGAATATGGCATGTCCCACAGGAGCTTCATCCCGCCGTTGACCATGATCGCACCGGGCTGGATTTCGCCCGCGGCCACTTTTGCCTGCACCTCTGGAAATTCCGCCATCTCCTGTCCGTCGAAATCGATATAGCGCAAACGCGCGGCCCCTCCGAAATCCTTTTCAAGTTGACGGTTAATTGCGATCGTGATCTCTTCCAGAGACCAGCTTGGGCCTCAGCCGCTGGAGCATGAATCCAGATAACGGGATCCAAAAACGGGAAATGCCAATGATTGGGAATAATGCAAGATTGCCTCCTGAAAAATTTGCCAGCCAGATATATTACAACTCTTTGCTTAGGAACTTCTAAACAGTTAGATAAGCGGAATCCGAAAAGGATTCAGGCGCATGTCACTGCCGCTCCAACTCTTCCGCCAGCCGCCAGCCATCCGCGGGCAAAATCTCCAGAATGCCGCAATCGTCCGGCCTGGCATTCTCCGAATCGCCGGGGGCCGGGTAATATTCCACTGTCACCTTTTCCGCTTCCCGCCCCTGGCCATAGCGGGCAGTGAGAGCGGCAGCCTCAAGCAGCGCGGCCTCTCCGACAGGCTTTCCCTTGATCACGCTGGTAGGCCCCATGATTCCGCCGCCAGCGCTCATTAGAACGTCTCCCGGCTGCGCCAGCGCGGTCAGCCGCCTGGTCTCCTCCTCATTGCGGGGAATGATAATGCGATTGCCGTTCCCGGCGAAGAAAATCCGGCCCAGCCTGAGCGACTGGATCTCGGCTATCGGCGGGTCGGGGTTTTCTTCCAGGAGCGTCCTGAGACGGACGGCAAAATCTTTCTCGCACAGCAGGCAGCCGCCTGCCGGACAGGGATAATCGTTGACCCCGATCTCGGCCGCCAACTGCATCTGCGGCTTTCGCGAACGGCCTTCCATGGCCATCAGTTTTTCCCGGTTGACCCATCCTTTCCTTTCGGGAATGCTGGGTTCAAACAAATGCGCCGAGAGAGGCCTGACGATCAGGCCCTCCAACCCGGATTCCTTCTCAATCAGCCGCATCGCATCCGGGCGTTGCGACATGGGCCGTTCGCCCCACACCTCGCCCGTGACGATGAAACCGGCTCCGGCTTCACGCATATACTCACCGGCTTTCCTGAACATGCTGATCCGGCAGTCCAGGCAGGGGTTGACGCCGCGGCCGTAGCCGTGCCGGGCGTTTCTGACAGCGTCCAGGAGCTCGCGCGTGGTATTGAGGGTTTTCAGCCCGATGCCGTATTCCTCAGCCGCCTTGCGGGCCTCCGATTTGCAGCTGCTCCTGGCGGTGCAGGTGCAAAAGACGGTGACGAAGTTGACAGCTTCGACCTCGATTCCCTGATCGAGTATCATCTTGACCGCCAGGCGGCTGTCCAGTCCGCCGGAGAGAAGGGCTATGGCTTTTCTTTTGTTATTGGAAGTCTTCATCCGTCAATACTTCGATTCCCTCGCGCAAAAGCAGGGCCGCCGCCACCCCGTGGCCGGGTTTGAGGCGGCCGGAAAATGATCCGTCATAGATAGTCCCCCGGCCGCAGGAGGGGCTGCGGGCCTTGAGCACCGCTTTCCGGCAGCCGTGCTGCCGCGCAATTTCCAGCATTCTCCGGGCTCCCCGCAAAAACTCAGAAGTCACATCAACGCCGGAACGCGTCACAACCCTGGCTGTCCCGTCCAGGACATCAAAACCGTCTCCGTCCTCGATCTCGCATATTTCGCGAGGCACAGGAAGGCCGCCGAGCTGCTCCGGGCAGGCGGCAATCCCCGTTCCTGAATCGAGCAGCGCCCTGACCCCCGGGACCAGCCTGTCCTTGCCGTCGTGGCTTAACGGCAGGCCGGCGGAGCAGCCGCTTATGAGTTTTTTTCCGGGGATAGTGTTCATTCGGAAACCTCCGGCCAGCGCTATCAGGCCGGGCGCGTATCCCATTCCATCCCAATAGGAAAATAGCAGATTGGCGCGTTCCAGTAAAAGATACGTCGTATCCGGAATTGGTTTGCGTGGGTTCCGCGGTTTCCCGAGTCATTGATTATCGGAAATGACTGTCATGGCCTAGCAGGATCTTGCTGGAAACAAACTTGCACACTTTGCTATACTGCCTCTAATTCTTCGCGGGCTTATCATGTCCGCGGCTCTGATTCAAGACCGTCCACGAGCCCAGGGCCGGTCTGCGATTGACGCAATGTGAAAGTTAATTCCGACCGGGTTCGGGTAGAAATATAAAGTGTAACTTTTCTATTCCTCAGGGTGGTAAAGCTGGGCACAGAGGCAAGCAAACTACCTCGCGTTCGCATCAAGGCGCTGGCTCCGCTGAAAATAGGAGCCGTGGTGGCGGGTTCCGGCCTACTTCTGGCATTGATAGCCCTGCTGCTTATGGCTGCGGTATTCCCTCCGGGAATCCGCATATCTCCGGCAGACGGGGAAAAAGAAATCAATCCTGACAGCCGGTTTCTCGAAATCTCCACCAGCCGCTGGGGCGCATCCCTTTCCACAATCCAGGTAACGGAGCAACAGGTGGCCGCGGACGGTTCCCGCTTCGGCGGCCGGGTGCTTGACGGGCGGCTGGTGGACGGGCGCTACTTGCTGGCCAACAGCTCGAACCCCCTGCAGGCCGACGCCGAATACAAGGTTACCGTGGTAGGCACGGTCAAGACTTTCGGGCTGGGCGGCGTCCAGGACACGCCGGTGGAGGAAACGCACGTCTTTACCACAGTGACTACGCCCATGCCGATTATTTCTCCCCAGGGCTTCAGCGTGATGTACGGGAAGGACGCGGTAATTGAGTGGAACATTCCTGTTAGCTCCCTTGAATACGAGCTGGAAGGAGTCCAGAGCACCCTGAAACTCGAGGACGGCGGGCAGGTAACCAGGATCTCCCTGGACCAGTTTGAGCAGGGGAAGGAATATCCTTTTCGGCTCAATTCCGCGACCTCTAATAACGGCAGAGAACTCAAGGCCCCGGTCGTATCCAGCATCAGGACGCCGCCGCCGCTCACGGTCGCCATCGAACCCGCGGATGGAACCATAGGCGCCAGCATCGACGCGCGTCCGGCCATAGTCTTCAGCGAGCCGGTCTCCAACGCCGAACAAGCCAGGAGCCTCTTTTCCATCGAGCCTCAGGTGGAGGGGAGTTTCGATTGGGTTGAGCCAAACCGGCTTGTATTCGAGCCGGCGGCTCAGTGGGATCATCTTTTGGATGTGACCGTGACCCTGAAAGGCGGGCCGGAGAATCTCCGGGGCATCAATGGCGGTTTTATCGAATCGGATGTTCAAAGCACGTTCACCACCGCTCCTTACAAGATGATCGAGGTCGATATCGCCAGCCAGACCGTTACATTGCTGGAGAACGGGCATGTAGTCAACACCTTCCTCGCTTCCACGGGGTCTAACGGCAACGACACGCCATTGGGCGATTACATCATCTATGCCAAAATCGCCAAGACCGACATGAGGGGCACTGATTACCATGTCCGTGATGTTCCCTGGGTGCTTGTATTTATGGGCGACTACACCATCCACGGCAACTACTGGGCTACCGCGTTCGGGCGTCCCAGCAGCCGGGGTTGCGTGGGCCTGCCGGTGGAGACGGCCAAGTACGTGTATGAATGGACGCCGATAGGAACTCCGGTCCGCATTTACTAGCTGTCAGGATATTCATTTCGCAGGCTCAACAGGCCGGAGGCGTCCTCATAACGAAAGAATTCTCAACGAACCAGGGATACCCTGGCGGACTTTTTTTATCCCGCGCCTCTACCATCCTCGGGGAAACGTTTTGAATCTGCCCTGATAATCTCAGGCTCGCCGA
>JACUUL010000029.1 GCA_014859345.1 Thermoleophilia bacterium | reverse complement strand
GCAGCCAGGATGGCGATGATGATGATGACCACCAGCAGCTCGATGAGGGTGAAACCGGACTCATTCCTCGAATTACCCGTCTTGTTAATTCTTGACAGCATTCTGTCACCTCCTCTCCGAACTACATTTTTCTCCACTTTCCGGCCACAAAAAAAATCTGTGGCCGGACGGCAAACCACAGATTCAGTTAAGCTATTAGTCGAATCTACGGTGGCAGCTCAGCCGACCAGGGCGACCTGGTCCTGTAGCTTTGCGCCCCACCCTTACGAGTGGTTTGCCTTTTTCACCTACATCCCTATACTACCCAACTGCTTTTTTCGTAGACACCCAGTTTCGGTTTCACGTCTTTTTTCTTTCTAAAAGATCTTGGCGTTTAATACTTCTCTCAGGCGTGCCAGGGTCTTGGCCGATTCCCGGGAAACCTTCCGCTGGTTAAGACCCATTTTTTCCGCCACCTCCGACTGGGTCATATCCCAATAGAAGAGAAAGTAGACAAGCTTCTTCTCAAAGGCGCTGAGCGCGTCTATCGCCTGTCTGAGCGCGATCCGGTCCTCGATAGGCAATGAAAACGATTCGTAGCGCAAGGAATGAATGTTGCCGTTATCGACCGAATCCTGATTATCACGTATGCGAGGCTCGTCAATATAGAGCATGCCCGTACCCGCGGAGGCCCTCAGAATCTCCAGAACTCCCTCTTCGGAGATGTTTACCTTTTTGGCCAGCTCGGCTATCGTGGGACGCCTTCTCAGGTTTCTGGTGAGCTCCACGGAAGCGTTCTCGATACGTTTTTCCGCTTTCCGCAGCCACCTGGGCCGGCGCATGAGCACATTGTCCCTGAGATAATGGCGAACCTCTCCGTCTATTAGCGCCGTAGCGTAGCTGGAGAATTCGACACCCCTGGATACGTCGAAACGCTGAACGGCCTTTATCAAGCCGAGATTGGCCACCTGCAACAGATCCTCATAGGGATCGGGGAAAAAAGAAAACCGGCGCAGGACCGCGTGCAGAAGGCCCTGATTACGGTCCAGGATCTTTTCCAGGAGATGCTTTTCGCCGGATCGCTGGTATCTGGCCACCAGCCCGGCGTTTCGGCTTTCTGTCTCTAAAGCGCGGGAAATCTTGACCAGACCGCCGTCTGAGGTTTCCGCCTCACAACCACGCTGAGTCTTATTCGCTATCACGCCCAACGTCTCACCGGACTGTCCAAGTCAACTCAATGATTTAATTTAGCTCTATAGGCCGTTCACAAACTATTTGACCGCGTCCATGAGGCTGAAGATCGGCATGTACATGGCGATCACGATAACGCCCACCAGGGCGCCGACCCCGATCATCATGATGGGTTCGAGAATAGAAGTCAGCGACTTGATCGCGGCATTGACTTCGTCTTCATAGAACTCGGCGATCTTCTTCAGCATGGTATCCACGGCCCCTGTTTCCTCGCCCACGGCTATCATCTGGGTGACCATGGGCGGAAATACTTTGACTTTGGACAGTCCTTCAGACATGTGGCGGCCCTCCTTGACCCCGGCCTTCACCCCATCCATGGCCTTCGATACAACGGTATTTCCCGCGGTTTCGCCGGTTATCTCAATCGCATGCAGGATCGGCACACCGCTGGAAACCAGTGTGCTCAGCGTACGGGAAAATCTGGCCATGGCCAGCTTGCGGACTATCTCGCCGATTCCCATGGGGACGTTCAGCTTGAATCTGTCCCAAAAAGCGGTTCCCTGCGGGGTCCTCTTCAGTCTGATAAGACCGTAGACGGCGCCGATGAGGATAGCCACGATCAGGATGCCCCATACGCTCCGCATGACATTGCTTATGCCCACCAGGAGGCGCGTCAGAAGTGGAAGCTGGCTGCCCATGTCAGCGTACATCCTGGCAAAGACGGGGATGATGAACATGACCAGCGCGGTAAGAACCAGGACGGCGAAAGAAGCGATCAACAGTGGATAGACCATGGCGGAGCGCACCTGGCGTCTGAGACTGTCCTCAGCCTCCAGCTGGGTGGCAATCCGGTTCAGGGTCTCGTCGAGTATGCCTCCTGTTTCACCCGCCCTCACCATGCTCACGTACAGGCGGCTGAAGATCCTGGGATGCTTCTCCAGCGCTTCCGAAAGGGAGCTGCCCGCCTCCACGTCGCTCCTGACCTTCCCGATGATGCCCTTGAGGCGTTTGTTCTGCGTCTGACTCTCCAGGATATGGAGAGCGCGAAGCAGCGCCAGGCCGGAGTTGATCATGGTTGCAAACTGGCGCGAGAATACCGTTACATGCTTCGCCTTGACCGGAGTGCGATCACCCAGAGACAGCTCCAGCGACAAACCTGCCTTCTTCTCGGAGAGATCCACAATGGTAAAACCCTTGCCTCGCAGCTCCGCCGCCACGGCGGCCCGATTTTCGCCCTCCAGGATTCCCTGGCTGGGGATCCCCCGCACATCTCTTGCCTTGTAAGTAAATGAGCCCATGATACTCCCGTGTCTTCCCGTAATTTACGCTGCCTTGGAATTCAGGCCGCCTTGCCCAGAATGAGCCTTTCCAGCTCTTCCGGATTGCTGGACCGTCGCAAGGCCAGGTCCCGGGTGACCTTTCCGCGCCTGACCAGTTCCGCCAGCGAAGCATCCATCGTCTGCATCCCGTACTGGGAACCTGTCTGCATTGTCGAATATATCTGGTGAGTCTTTGCCTCGCGGATCAGGTTCCTTACCGCCGGCGTCGGGACCAGGACCTCGCATGCCGGCACCCGGGCGGAGCCGTCCACTGTGGGCAGCAGCTGCTGCGTGCACACCCCCATCAGGGTGGCCGCCAGCTGCACCCTGATCTGGCTCTGCTGATGCGGCGGAAAGACATCGATGATTCGGTCGATGGTCTGCGGAGCATCCTGGGTATGCAAAGTGGCAAAAACCAGGTGCCCCGTCTCGGCGGCCGTCAGGGCGGTCTGCATGGTCTCGGTGTCCCGCATCTCGCCAACCAGAATCACATCCGGATCCTGTCTCAGGACCGACTTTAACGCCCGGTTAAATGACTGTGTGTCGGTGCCCACTTCACGCTGATTGACAACCGATTTGGCATGCTGGTGCAGAAACTCGATGGGATCCTCCACGGTCATGATGTGCTCTTCGCGGGTCTCATTGATCTCCTTGATAAGAGCCGCGAGCGTAGTCGATTTGCCGGAGCCGGTGGGTCCGGTTATGACCACGAACCCCCGCGGTTTGGACGCCATCTTGTGCAGGGCCGCCGGCAGCATAAGCTCCTCCACGCTTAAAATATCAGACGGAATAAGGCGGAACGCCGCCCCCATGCTGTTCCGCTGATAGTATGCGTTAACCCGGAAGCGGGCCTTGCCGGGCACCGAATAGGAGAAATCAATCTCCCATTCGTTTTCCAGCCTCTGGCGCTGATCCTGGGAGAGAACGCTATAGATTAAATCTCTGGTGTCGTTGGGCGTGAGATCGGGATAGCCGAGCCTGATGAGTTTGCCGGAAACACGGACGGTGGGAGGAGTTCCTACCGTCAAATGAAGATCTGAAGCATTTCTTTCCAGGACTTCGACGAGAATATCAACGAGATCCATAGTTCTTCCCCTTCTTGTCGCTTCCGGGATTTGCTGGTTTCGCCGGTTAAACTATCACTCTGGCGATCTCTTCCATCGAGGTAACGCCTCCCAGAACCTTGTTGATTCCATCTTCTCTGAGCGTGACCATGCCTTCCGCCTGCGCCACTCTCGAGATTTCATCGGCACTCTTTCTTTCTACCGTTAGCCGTTCGATAGCCTCGCTTACCAGCATCACTTCATAAATGCCAAGGCGGCCTTTATAGCCGGTATTGTTGCAGCGGGTGCATCCCTTCGGACGGTACAGAGTGACGTCCGCATCCCTCACCTCGTGCGGAAAGCTGTTTTGCCTGAGCATCTCCTCCGTGGGCTGGTAGGGCTCCCGGCATTCCATGCACAGGCGCCTGGCCAGCCGCTGGGCCAGAACGCACTCGATCGCAGAAGCAGTCAAAAAAGGTTCGATTCCCATCTCAGTCAGCCGCGAGAGCGCCCCGGGGGCGTTGTTCGTATGCAGGGTGCTTAATACCAGGTGGCCGGTAAGGGCAGCCTCGATGGCGATCTGGGCCGTCTCCCGGTCCCTGATCTCTCCCACCATGACGATGTCGGGGTCGGAGCGCAGGATTGCCCTCAGGCCGGAGGCAAACGTAAGACCCGCCTTGGTGTGGATCTGGGTCTGGTTAATGCCGGCCAGCCGGTATTCCACAGGATCCTCCACGGTGATAATATTC
The DNA here is from genome assembly GCA_014859345.1 of Thermoleophilia bacterium. Taxonomy (GTDB): domain Bacteria; phylum Actinomycetota; class Thermoleophilia; order BMS3ABIN01; family BMS3ABIN01; genus Kmv30. Next base: position 25,658 of record JACUUL010000029.1, on the reverse strand, counting down.
TTCTCCCTGGAGTTCAGGACGTTCAGCGCCGCGTAAAGGGTGGTCGACTTGCCTGAGCCGGTGGGTCCGGTAACCAGGATTGCTCCGTATGGCTTCATGAACGACTGCTCAAAGCGGGACAGGGCTTTTTCGGCAAATCCGAGATCGGAGAGGCTGAGAAGAACGCTGCTTTTATCGAGGATTCTTAGAACTATCTTCTCGCCATAAACCGTGGGCATGGAGGCCACGCGGATATCGATTGGCTTGCCCCCGACCACCAGGCCGATGCGGCCATCCTGGGGGATACGGCGCTCGGCGATGTCCAAGTCGGACATGATCTTAAGCCTGGAGAGAACCCCCGACTGCATTCGCTTGGGAATCGACATGACCTCGTGCATGACCCCGTCGATGCGGTAGCGGACCACCAGCTCCTTTTCCTGGGGCTCGAAGTGCACGTCGCTGGCTTTATCGTCCACGCTCTGGCCGATGAGGCTGTTGACCAGCTTGACGATTGGGGCTTCGGAGGCGGCGTCACGAATGTCGACATCGGTCCCCTCCTCAGCATCCGCTCCGTATTCGCCCTCCATCTGTTCGTCGACGGATTCTCCCAGCCTGTGGATCTTGGAGATCTGGCTGGAGACGTCTTCGGAGCTCGCCACGACCGGCTTTATGTCGTAGCCGGTCATCATTCGCAGATCATCGATCGCGAATACGTTGGTAGGATCAACCATGGCGACCACGAGGGTGTTCTCGTCCGCGAACCTTATCGGGATGGCCTCATAACGACGGGCCAGCTTCTCCGGGACCGTGGTGGCCGCCAGGGTGTCGACGTCGGTGTCTGCCAGGGTGATGCTCTCGACTCCCAACCTCTCGGCCAGCACCAGGTGCAGCTGATCCTGTGACAGGAAACCGCCCTCAACCAGAAGCTCGCCCAATCTCTTGGGGGAGTTCTTTTGCTTCTTCAGGACCGTGTTCAGCTGCTCCCGGGTGACAAAGCCCTTTTCCAGCAGAATCTCGCCGATAGGCAGCAGTTTTTTACGCTGTTTCCTGGATATTATTTCATTAGGATTCAATGGCGCGTCTCATGACCTCGATGGGAGGTTCGATGCCCGTCCACAAGCGTATCGCCACCGCTCCCTGATGGAGTAGCATGCCTAAACCGCCCAAGATGGTTGCCCCTTTTTCTCGTGCCGCGACCAGAAGAGGTGTTTCCTGTGATCTCCCATACACGAGATCGCACACGACGTGATATTTCGATATTGCATCGACCTTCAGAGGAACCATCTTTAGCCGTTCATTCATACCCAGGGGGGTTGCGTTTATGACCAGCGGGCTGCTTCTCATAAGCTCCCCGTAATCTGATTCCGGTACCATCATAAAAATCTCCAGTTGAGGGAAACCTGCGGCTAAAAGATCGTGAAACTCCTGCGCCCGCTGCCTGCTCCTGTTGATGATGGTTATCCTGGGAACTCCCCGGTCGGCCAGAGCCACCCCCACGGACCGGGCGGCGCCCCCGGCGCCCGCGATGATCACCGGCGAAGCGCTGTAGTCGATGGAGATTCTTTCCTCGAGGGACCTGATGAAGCCGGCGCCGTCGGTATTGTGCCCAACTAGCATCCCGTCAGAGTTGACAAGGGTGTTGACCGCGCCGGTCCTGACTGCCGAATCGGCCAGCCTGTCCAGCAGCGGCACCACCGGCACTTTGTGAGGAATGGTAACGTTGGCGCCCATGAAACGCATGGCTTTAATTCCGGACACCGCGTCCGCCAGGGCATCAGGTGACACGTGAAGAGGAACGTAACACAGGTCAAGACCCATTTCCTGATAGGCGGCGTTGTGCATTACTGGCGACAGGCTGTGGGAAACCGGATCGCCGAGAATGCCGAGCAGTCTGGTGTTCGCGGTGATGTTCAAATCCCAGCCTCCTTGGTTAGGTTCCTGGTTCCTGGCATTTGGTAAACCCGGCTCTGGTTTGATTACGGAGCGTCAGCGAGAAAAGTGAAAAAGAAAGTAAAAAAACACGGCGTTGCCGGAGCCGGGAAGAAAGTTTTCTTGTGGGCGGTCCCGGCAGACAAGACCAAAAGCCGGGATTATAGACGCAGGGCCGGAACGAAAACCAGAAGGGCTGTCGTGATGAAGAAGGCGATACCAACGGCAATGGTAGCGCGTGTAAGATTCTTTTCGATGACGCTGGTGCCGGCGAATGTCTCGCTCATGCCGCCGCCAAAAATGCCCGAAACGCCGCCCTTGCCCGAATGAAGCAGTATCAGCACGACCATTACTATGGCCAGGATGGTGTGTATAGCTAATACGAGATAAACCATTTCGAGTCGTTGCCGTTTATATGACCATGAAGATGATAGCGGCCAGAGGCCACAACCGCAAGCATTATCATCTTGATACCATGCAGCGGCCGGTCATATCCCTGGGGACGGAGAGTTTGAGGAATTTCAGAATCGTCGGGGCCACATCGCCAAGAGCACAACCTTCCGCCAGCTTTACCGGAGCCGTAATGATCAGAGGCACGAGTTCCGTGGTATGGGCGGTGTCCGGGCCGCCGCCGGGGTCCACCATTCTTTCGGCGTTGCCATGATCGGAGGTGATAATGCAGACGCCTCCAAGCTCCTGGACCTTGCCCGTTATGCCGCCCACACACTCGTCAACTACCTCGACCGCCTTGACAGCAGCTTCCACAACCCCTGTGTGTCCGACCATGTCGCAGTTTGCAAGATTGACTATAATGAAATCGAAATGCTGCCGGTCCAGCATGCTGACGAGCTCGGCGGTCACTTCACGGGCGCTCATCTCGGGTTTCTGATCGTATGTGGGCACCTCTTTCGGCGATGGGATGAGTTTCCTTGTCTCGCCCGGATATATCGCTTCCACCCCGCCGTTGAAGAAAAAGGTAACGTGCGCATACTTTTCGGTTTCGGCGATGTGGAGCTGCGTTTTACCGGCTTTGGAGAGAACGGCGGCCAGGACGTTTTTCAGCTCCTCCGGCGGGTAGGCGACTGGTGCGTCAAACCTGGCGTCGTACTCTGTCATGGTAACCAGCCAGGGCAGCGGGGGATTCGGGCCCCGGTCAAACGCGTCAAAATCCTCGATTATCAACGACCTGGTCAGCTGGCGGGCTCGATCCGGCCTGAAGTTGAAGAATATGACGCTGTCTGAGTCATGTATCCGGGAATCCGGCCTCCCGCTGACAACTGTGGGAATTACAAATTCATCGGTTACGCCTTCCTTGTACGAATTTTCTATGACCCGGAGCGGATCGGAGTTCCGGGGTCCGTGGCCGTGGACAATGGCGTCGTACGCAAGCCTGGTCCTTTCCCACCGTTGATCTCGATCCATGGCATAGTACCTTCCCGCGACGGTGGCAACATCCCCCACGCCGATATCTCCCAGATAATCGGTGATTGTTTCCATGTAACCAAATCCACTGGTGGGCGACACATCCCGGCCATCCAGAAAAAGGTGCAGAAACAGCCTCTGGCAATCCAGCCTTTTAGCCATTCTCACCAGGGCTTTAAGGTGGCCTATATCGCTGTGTACGCCACCGTCAGAAAGGAGCCCCATCAGATGGACAGCGCTGTCCCGTTCACCGGCGCGGGCGAAGGCCGTCACCAGCTCCTGGTTCAGGAAAAATGAACCATCGGCAATCGCCAGGTTTATCCGGGTTAGATCCTGGTAAACGACGCGTCCGGCGCCAAGATTCAGATGCCCGACCTCCGAATTGCCCATCTGTCCGGGCGGCAAGCCAACGGCTTCACCGGCGGCTTTTAGCACTGTGTGCGGATATATGCGATATAGCCGATCCAGCTTGGGAGTGTCGGCCTGAGCGATGGCGTTGCCGGGACCGGGTTCTGCTATTCCCCATCCATCCAGAACCAGGAGGCATACAAAAGAGGGATCGGCGCCGGCCACGGGTTCTTACCGGTATTTGACGATCCTGGCGAATCCCGGGGCGTCCAGGGAGGCGCCGCCCACAAGGGCGCCGTCAATATCTTCCTCCGCCATGAGTTCACCGATATTTTCCGGCTTGACGCTGCCCCCGTACAGGATGCGAACCTGTCCGGCGGCTTCGCTTCCGTACTGGTCCGCCAGCGTCCCCCTGACCAGCGAGATGGTATCCTGCGCTATCTGCGGCGTGGCGGTCTTGCCGGTGCCAATCGCCCATATTGGTTCGTAGGCGACCACTACTGATGCCAGCCTTGCGGAGCCGACCTCGGAAAGGCCGTCAATAATCTGTCTCCTGATCTTCTCTTCGGTGCTGCCTGCCTCCCGCTCCGCGTCAGTCTCTCCACAGCAGTAAATGGGCAACAGGCCGGCGTCAAGGGCGACACGCACTTTCTTGGCCAAAGCCAGGTCGGTTTCATTGAAATACTGGCGGCGTTCGGAGTGGCCGAGGATGACGCCGTCGGCATCGATATCAATGAGCATGGGAGCGGAAACCTCTCCGGTGAAGGCGCCTTCCGGTTCGAAGTGCATGTTCTGGGCGGCCACCAGGATGTTGCTTCCCTGTGCGAGCTCTTTGACGTTGCCGAGACTGGTGTACGGCGGGCAAACGATTATCTCCACACCGGTAACATCGGCGACCAGGCCCTTGAATTCTTCCATGTACGCGGCCGCCTCAGCCGTGGTCTTGTACATTTTCCAGTTGCCGGCGATGATTGGCGTCCTGTCGCTCATGTATCCTCCTGATTGGCGGAATGTCTTAAGTTAATGGCGCGCGGCGCTTATGGGAAATGAAACCCGGATCGCGCCTGGTTTACTTCCGGGTAATTATGGCCCCGGGCGCGACAGTACCCCATTATTTAAAAGGGGTATTTAAAAAGCAACCTCCCCGGATGCGGCAGCTTAAGGAAGGTATGTTAGAATAAAACATTCGAAGGAATGGAGGGAAGGGCTCATGTCGGAACCTGTTATCATATTTACAAAACCCGGTTGCCCCTATTGCGCCGCCGCCAAGGAGGAACTCTCCCGGACAGAGACTCCCTACGAGGAACGCGACGTAACCTCAAGTCCCGAGGTCAAGGACGAAGCCCTCAGGCTATCTTCAGGCGTGGCCGCCGTGCCCATTATCGTTCGCGAAGGCGAGGTAACGGTTGGATTCGGAGGCAGCTGAGGAATCTAGGAGGCCGGCGGTCGCCGGCCAAGCCTGTCTCAAACATTTCCATGTTCCGTTCGCTAATCCATAAAGGTATTATCCCGCTGCTTTTCACATTGACGCTGCTGCTTGTGGCAGCGGGCTGTGGCGACGAAAACTCTCCGGCCACCACCACTCCCGTCGCCGACGCGCCGATGATCGCTCCGGACTTCACCACCGTGACACTTTCCGGTGATGTGGTTTCCTTCTCCGACCTCAAGGGGCGTCCCGTCGTCCTTAACTTTGCCGCCTCCTGGTGCGCCCCCTGTGAACTCGAAGCGCCGGTTCTGGTGGCGGCGTACGAGAAATACAGCGACAGAGTGCAATTTTTCGGACTGGCGGTCAAGGATGACATGGAAGCCCAGAGGGCGTTTGCCGAAAGGCACGGTTTGCAGTTTCCCATCGGGGGAGACCCGGACAGCAGTATCTCCCTTAAATTCCAGAGAGCCGCCAAGGTACCGATAAGCGGCATACCGACAACCTACTTCATCAACGAGGAAGGCATTATCGTTGATTACTTTATCGGGCCGCTGTCGGATATCAGCATGGAGAAAAAGATCGCGACAATACTCCCCGCCGCTGATTCCGGACAAAGCGCCCCGGCTCCCCCGGCAGCTTCCCCGGACCCAGCCGGGCCGGCTGACTGACAGTTCAGCCGGTCAGACATGCAGGCGCGCGATGCGGGGCAGGTTGCGCAGCCTTTGTTTGTAGTCGAAACCGTAACCTACGAAGAACTCATCCGGGACCTGGAAACCCTGGTACTTCACTGGCAGGTCGGCAAGCCGCCGGTAAGGACGGTCCAGGAGCGTGGCGATCTCCAGTGACGCAGGTTTGCGCAGCCAGAGATTCTGCACTATATAGTTGAGGGTGAGCCCGGTGTCGATCACATCCTCAACGATGAGGATGTCCATGCCTTCGATATCCTGGTCAAGATCCTTGAGAAATCGCACCCGCCTGATCTCCCGTCCTGCTTCCCGGCGGTCCTGGCGGAAACTGGAGATGGCGATGAAGTCGATGCTGACCGGAACCTCTATCTCGCGGGCCAGATCAGCAAGAAAATAGATGGCGCCCTTGAGGATTGAGATGAGCAGAATCTCCCTGTTCGCGTAGTCGGCGGAGATATCCGCCGCCATCTCCCTGACCCGGGCGGCAATGGCATGCTCGTCGAGATAGGTCTTACCTACTAGCCTGTGAATGTCGGCTGCTTCAGGCAATCCACCCCGCTATGAAGACTTAGCATCCTACTTGGTATGATCCGCTTCGTGCTGCAGATCATATTTCTGGGCCAGCCTCAGGAAGTCCTTTTTGTAGAAGAGCTTGATGTTGATTTGAGGAAATTTCTGCTTGATCTTGCGGATCTTCATGTTCTTCTTGGTGACATGCGCCTGCTTCATGGTGGTGAGTTCCACGAACAGGTCCCACTGTGGCAAATAAAAATCTGGGGTGAAAGCTTCGGTGACGTTTCCGTTTTCGTCACGCTCCAGGACAAATGTTCTTGGTTCGTACATCCAGGGGATGCAGTAGTAGTCCAGAATCCGGGCGCACTCTTCTTCGCTTTTGTTGGCGAATTGAGGCGGGGTATCTCCCATGTAGTAGTTAAACATCGTTTCGGTGGCCTTCCAGTAAAAATCATATCAGACGCAGGAACGGCGCTCAAGCAATGGCCCGGCAAGCCTGTTTGACCGTCTGCCAAGCGCTGTGTTAGTTTCGGTTTCTATGGATATACCGGTTCCCCCACTTCCAGATTCCAGCAGGATAAGCGACACCGGCCGCCTCGAAGTCGCGGGCTGCGACATCGTGGAACTGGCCCGTGAGTTCGGCACTCCCCTGTTTGTCTATGACGAATCCCAGATCAGGGAACGCTGCCGCGCCTACATGGCGGCGTTTTCCTCCCGGACCGATGATTTCGAGATCGTATACGCCAGCAAGGCTTTCAGCTGCGTCGCGATTTGCCAGCTCATGGTCCAGGAAGGCATGTCGCTGGACGTGGCTTCCGGCGGCGAGCTTTTCACGGCGCTGAGCGCCTGGTTTCCTCCCGAGAAAATATACCTGCATGGAAACGCCAATACCCGCGATGAACTTCACCGGGCGGTCCGCAACGAGGTAGGAGCAGTGGTCCTGGATTCGCTGGACGAGATGGCAGTCCTGGATGAGGTGGCGCGAGAGCAGGGACGCCGCCAACGGGTCCTGCTGAGGATTACCCCCGGCATCGAGGCCCACACACATGATTACATCCATACCGGCAAGCTGGACTCCAAGTTCGGGGTGTGCCTGGCCGAGGGGGTGGCGCTGGAAACCGTAGGGCAGGTACTAAAAGCGGAGCATCTCGAGCTGACGGGCTTCCACGCCCACATCGGGTCACAGATATTCTCCCTGGAGCCTTACCGTAAAACGGTGGCGGCGATGGCCGGCTTCATGGCCGATTGCAGGCGGAAATACGGTTTCGATTGCCGGGTTCTCGACGTGGGCGGCGGCTTGGGCGTGGCCTACACCGAGGAGGACGAGCCGGCCTCAGTAGACGATCTCGCGGAGATGATTGTGGCCGCCGCCAGGTCAGAGATGTCCCGGGTGGACCTGCCCATGCCGCGCCTGATAGTGGAACCGGGACGCTCGATCGTCGCCGGCGCCGGGCTGACCGCCTATGAAATTGAGACGGTAAAGACGATACCGGGCGTCAGGACATACGTGGCGGTCAACGGCGGCATGTCGGACAACCTCCGCCCCATGTTATATGGAGCCAGTTACCGGGCGCTGATCGCGGACCGGCCCGGAGCCGACCCTACCGTGACGGCGGCCGTAGCCGGCAAGCATTGCGAGTCGGGCGATATTCTGGTCAAAGAGGCGCCGCTGCCGGACCCGTGCCCAGGGGATATCCTGGTGACTCCGGCCACCGGGGCGTATGGCTACTCCATGGCCAATAACTATAACGGGCAGCCGCGTCCGGCGGTTCTTTTTGTTACAAATGGCAAAGCACGGGTAGTAATTAGGCGGGAAAGCTGCGAGGACATGGTTCGATTGCACGAACGCCTGGAATAATGTGACCTGGAAACACTTCAGCATGGAGCAGGCCGCTGCCCGCTTCGACACGTCTCGGGATCTGACCATCGGCATCGAGGAAGAGTTTCAGATCATGAATGCCGAAAGCCTTGAGCTTGTGGACAGATTCGAGGAGCTTTATGTCGCGTCCCGTCCCCAAATGGGCGTTCATGTCTGTGGCGAGCTTATTGCTTCGGAGATTGAGATCAATACCCATAAATGCTTTGATCTCCGGGAGGCGGAAGCCGATCTGAAGACCAAACGCGGACAACTGATGTCCGCGGCCCGTGAGATAGGGGTCGGCCTGGCGGCTTCAGGGACTCATCCCTTCTCCGACTGGAAAAAGCAGCGCATCCTCGGCACTGCCCATTACCGGGAGGTGGAGGAGCGCCTCAGGTACCTGGCCTGGAAGAACCTTTCCTACGGAATGCACGTACATGTGGGCGTGCGCGGCCGCGAGCGGATGATATCGGTCTTCAACGCCATGCGGGGATATCTTCCGTATTTTCTGGCGCTTTCGGCAAACTCTCCCTTCGCGGAGGACTGCTACACTCATCTCCACTCTACACGGGCCCAGATTTTCACCAGATCATTCCCACGATGCAACATTCCCGGAGCCTTTAAAGACTGGAGTGAATATTCCTCGTTTGTGGACCTGCTGTTCGATACCCGCAGCATTTCTGACCCGATGCAGATGTGGTGGAGCATCAGGCCCCACCCCTGGTTCGGCACCCTGGAGATCAGGATCTGTGACTGCCAGAGCGACGTTTCCCGGACCATGGGCGTGGCCGGCCTGACGGTGGCTGTCCTGGCGCAGCTGGCAGAGGATTACGATAACGGGGGAAGACTGCCGGTGTTGAATACCAATCAGAACGAGGAAAATCTCTGGCGCGCCACCAGATACGGCCTGGAGGGTTTCATGGTGGACTTCCTGACCGGCCGGGAGGTGTCCACTCCGGACGCGATCCGGCAGCTGGCTGATTACGCCGGCGATCAGTGGGCGAAACTCGGCGGCAGCCGCTGCCTGGAGACTGTTTACGATATGCTGGCAAAGGGCAACGGAGCCCAGCGCCAGATAGAGATTTACGAAAAAACCGGCGACATCCGGGAAGTCTTCGTGGATGTAGTGGCAAGAAGCGTATTTGACTACGCGGCGGCATAGCCGTCCTGCCTCGCGCTCTATTGATATGCCTCGGGTTTGACCCCTGATTTATTATTATAATGGTCTCTCCATTGGCGCTGCCGGGATACCGCCTGAATGAGCATGGAGGGTGAAAAATCCGCCTTTGACATGATGGAGCGACCTTGTGAGCGATGCCGAGCTTTTTAGAGTGATGGGCGCCGGAGATGCTTTCGATATGCTGTTGGAAAGGCTGCCCGCGACAGCCGCCGCCCGGGAAACAGCCGGACTGTCGGCATGCCTGGGCCGTTACCTGGCCCGGGTTGTGGTCTCCCCGGAAGAAGTGCCGGCCTTCCCCCGCTCCACCATGGACGGCTTCGCCGTGCGTGCGGCGGACACCTTTGGAGCTTCCGAGGCCAGTCCCTCCTATCTGAATGTGACCGGCCGCGTCCTCATGGGCCAGGCAGCCGAGATTGCGCTTGAGGCCGGCCAGGCCGCCCACATCCCCACTGGCGGCATGATGCCGGCGGGCGCCGACGCCGTCGTCATGGTGGAATATACTTCCATGCTCGATGAGTCGACGCTGGAGGTTACCAGGGCTGCTGGACCGGGCGAAAACGTGGTCGCGGCGGGAGAGGACATCCGCGGCGGCGAGGTCCTGCTGGCGGCGGGACACCGCCTGGGACCGTATGATCTGGGGGCCCTGGCCGCCATCGGCGTGACGGAAGTGGAGGTGTGGAAGCGCCTCAGAGTGGGAATCCTGTCAACCGGGGACGAGCTGGTCGCGGCCGGCCAAAAGCCGGAGCCCGGCCAGGTCCGGGACATCAACTATCATGCTTTGGCGGCGCTGGTGGCGCGTTCGGGCGGGGAGCCGGTGCGGCTGGGCATCTGCCCGGATAATATGGAGATTCTGGAGCGTACTTTAAGGGAAGCGCTTTCACACTGCCGGATAATCCTGATCTCCGGGGGCAGCTCAGTAGGCGCCGCGGACCTGACGCCGGCTGCCATCAACCGGCTGGGGCCACCTGGCGTGCTTGTTCACGGCCTCTCCATCAAGCCCGGGAAGCCGACGATAATCGGCCTGTCCGGAGAGGTTCCCATATTCGGACTCCCCGGCCACCCGGTGGGCGCTCTCGACGTTTATGGACTACTGGTTGATCCGCTGATCCGTTTCCTGCTGTCGGGCGCGCGGGAACGGGGTCCTTGCTTTCGATTGAAAGCAAAGCTGGGGCGCAGCATTTCCTCCGTTTCAGGGCGGGAGGACCGGGTCCGGGTTTCACTGGAGTGGCGTGACGGCGAAACGTGGGCGCAGCCTCTTCTCGGTAAATCGGGGCTGATATCGCTCATGACCCGGGCCGACGCCGTGGCCGTCATTCCCCTTGATGCCGAGGGAGCCGCCCAGGGGGACGAAGTCGAGGTCGAACCGCTTTTCCGATTATGAAAGAGTGAGCGATGGTGGAAATGAAGCCGGAACCTGACCGGATCGTCTATCTGCGAAATATCTCCCTGAGCCGGGCGCTGGACCGCTGGCTGGGTGCTCTGGCCGAACGCGGACTGCTTGATCCGTTGCCGGCCGAACCGGCGCCGGTCGATGACAGCCTGGGGCGGGTCACAGCGCGGCCGCTTTTTGCGCTCAAGTCATCGCCCTGGTACCACGGTTCAGCGATGGACGGATTCGCGGTTCGTTTTGCCAGCACTTTCGGAGCCTCCGAAGCCAGTCCCCGGCGCCTGCGGCTGGGCGAGGACGCGGTCCCAGTGGACACCGGCGACCCCCTGCCGGAAGGGTTTAACGCCGTAATCATGGTTGAAGACACCGACCAGTCATCTGATGTCGAGATCGAGATAACAGCCCCGGCCACACCCTGGCAGCACGTGCGAACGGTGGGAGAGGACATCGTCGCTACTGAGCTCGTCCTGCCGGAAAACCACCTGATCAGGCCGGTGGATCAGGCGGCGTTGCTGGCCGGAGGCCTGACGAAAGTCGACGTCCACCGGAGACCGCGCGTCACGATCATCCCCACCGGGTCGGAGCTGGTGGAGCCCGGCCGGGAGCTTGAGCCCGGCAACATAATCGAATTTAATTCGCGCCTTTTGGCAGGCATGGCAAGCGGGTGGGGCGCCGGCTCTCTGCGGCATGGCATCGTCGGTGACGTGTACGCCGATATCAGGGCGGCCCTGGCGGCCTCGGTGAGAAGCAGCGACGTGGTGCTGGTCAATGCGGGTTCCTCCTCGGGCAGGGATGATTATACTGTGCACGTAATCGCGGAGCTGGGCAACGTGCTGACGCACGGCGTTCGTATCCGGCCGGGCAAACCGGTGATACTGGGGATCGTTGATGATACTCCGGTTGTCGGAGTTCCGGGATATCCGGTATCTGCCGCCCTGGTTATGGACCTCTTCGTGCGTCCGTTGGTTTATTCCCTCCAGGGGCTTAAGGCGCCGGAGAGGCAGAAGGTCACTGTGCGGATAACCCGCAAGATCCCCTCCGGACTCGGCGCCGAGGAGTTCATCCGGGTGAAAATGGGCAGGGTGGGGAAGCGGCTGGTAGCCGCTCCGATAGAACGGGGTGCCGGGGCGCTCATGTCACTGGTGCGCGCCGACGGCATCTTGCGGATCCCCGAAAACAGCGAGGGTGTCAAGCCCAAGGAGGATGCGGAGATAGAGTTGCTCAGGAGCCTGGACGAGGTGGAGAATACCATCGTCGCCGTGGGCAGCCACGATATCTCGCTAGACCTGCTGGCCAGCGAGCTGAAGAAGAAGCGCCCGGAACTTACCCTTTCTTCCGCCCACGTGGGCAGCCTGGGAGGGTTGATGGCTCTTAAAAGAGGCGAGGCCCACATGGCTGGAACACATCTTCTGGACGAGGAGACCGGTGAGTACAATGTCAGCTATGTCCGCCGTTACCTGCCCGGAATGGACGTGACTCTTGTCAACCTGGCGTACCGGGAGCAGGGATTGATAGTCGCCAAGGGCAATCCTCTCGGTATCCGGGGGGTTGAAGACCTGGCGCGGGAAGGCCTGGCTTTCATAAACCGGCAACGGGGGGCCGGCACCAGAATCCTCCTCGATTACAAGCTCAGGGTAGAAGGAATCGATCCGGCGGCAATTCAGGGTTATTCCCGGGAAGAATACACGCACATGTCCGTGGCGGCGGCGGTTCTGGACGGAGCAGCGGACACGGGAATGGGTATCAAGGCCGCTGCTGACGCCCTCGATCTTGACTTCGTTCCGGTAACCACGGAGCGCTACGACCTGGCGATACCGGCGGAATTTACAGGCAGCCGGCAGATTGAGGCGCTGCTGGAAGTGCTCAATTCTGCGAACTTTCAGGCAAAGGTCGAAGCGCTGGGAGGATACGATACGTCCAGGACTGGTGAAGTACGATACTGCACTTTCTCGGAAAAAGGATAATCACGGATCGTTGTTGAACTACTGGCGGAAGGGTGTGTTCCTGTTCACCCCCTTCATCCCTTATACCCGGTGAAAGGCCCTCTTTTTCGAGGGTCTTTCGCTGTCCCGAGGAAAATGCTGGCCCTGTGAAACGGCGCGGGCGGCCCGAAGGGCCGCCCGGCATTGGATATCCATATCCAACAAAGTCCGCTCTTACATCATCCCGCCGCCGGGCGGCATCATGGGCGCTGCAGGCTCCTCAGAGGGCAGCTCGGCCACGATGCATTCGGTGGTAAGGATGTTCTTGGCGATGGAAGCGGCGTTCTGCAGGGCCGACCTCGTCACAAGAGCCGGGTCTATGATGCCGGCCTTCACAAGGTCCTCGTAGTCCTCGGTGGCTACGTTCAGGCCGAACCCCGGCTTCTCGCCCTTTACCCGGTTGACCACCACGGAGCCTTCCATGCCGGCGTTGTCCGCCAGTTGCCTGAGCGGTTCCTCCAGCGACCGGGCTACGATGTGAACGCCGGTGGCCTCGTCATCCTTGGCTTTGATTTTCTCGACAGCCCCGATCGCGTTGGTGAGAGCCACACCGCCGCCGGGCACGATACCCTCCTCCAACGCAGCCCGGGTAGCATTAAGAGCATCCTCGACCCGGTGCTTCTTCTCTTTCATCTCGGTCTCGGTAGCCGCGCCGACCTTTATCACGGCCACACCACCCGCCAGTTTGGCGAGGCGCTCCTGCAGCTTCTCTCGATCAAAATCGGAGTCGGTGGCGTCGATCTCTGCCTTGATCTGCTTGATGCGGCCCTTAATCGCGTCCACCGTACCGGCGCCGTCAACGATAGTGGTGTTGTCCTTGGTGACAACTATCTTGCGGGCCCGTCCGAGCTGCTCCGGGGTGGTGTTCTCGAGCTTTAGCCCCAGTTCCTCGCTAATGACCTCGCCTCCGGTCAGGATGCTGATGTCCTCGAGCATCCGCTTGCGGCGCTCTCCAAAACCCGGGGCCTTGACGGCCAGACCGGTGAAGGTACCGCGCAGCTTGTTCACCACAAGGGTGGCCAGAGCTTCGCCTTCGACGTCCTCGGCGATTATCAGCAGCGGCCGCCCGGCCTGAATGACCTTCTCCAGAATGGGCAGCATGTCCTGGACCGAGCCGACCTTCTGGTTAGCCATAAGGATGAAGGGATCCTCGAGCACGGCCTCCATGCGCTCCTGGTCGGTGATCATGTAAGGGGAGAGGTAGCCCTTGTCAAACTGCATGCCCTCCGTGAACTCGAGGTCCATGCCGAAGGTCTGGCCCTCCTCGACGTTGACAACGCCGTCCTTGCCGACCTTCTCGATGGCGTCGGCGATGACGTCGCCGATTACCCGGTCGTCGGCCGAGATGGTGGCCACGCGGGCGATGTCCTCCTTGCCTGAGATCTCCTTGGCCTGCTTCTTGATGTTGTCCACGGCCGCCTCGACCGCCATTTCGATACCGTGTTTGAGCGCCATGGGATTGGCGCCGGCGGCCACATTTCTGAGGCCTTCACGCACGATTGCCTGGGCCAGCAGGGTGGCGGTGGTGGTGCCGTCGCCGGCCACGTCGTTGGTCTTGGTGGCAACTTCCCGCACCAGCTGGGCGCCCTGGTTCTCAAAGACGTCCTCGACCTCTATCTCGCGGGCGATCGTGACACCGTCGTTGGTTATGGTCGGCGCTCCGAACTTCCTGTCCAGCACCACGTAGCGGCCCTTGGGGCCCAGCGTGATCTTGACGGCATCCGCCAGAACGTTGACGCCGCGCTCAAGGGCGCGCCGCGCATCTTCATCAAACTTGATGTCTTTGGCCATATCTTTTCACTCCTTTCCAGCTGTCAGACTACTTTGGCCAGGATATCGCTGGCCCTGAGAATCAGCAGCTCCTCGTCTTCCACCTTGACTTCGGTGCCACCGTATTTGCTGTAGATCACCTCATCGCCTTCGGCGACGTCCATGGCGATGCGCTTGCCGCTCTCATCCATTTTGCCCTCGCCGACGGCGATGACCTTGCCGCGCATGGGCTTCTCCTGGGCGGTATCGGGAAGCACGATGCCGCTCTTGGTGACATCCTCCGTTTCCACAGTCTTTACGATTACCCTGTCCTCGAGTGGTTTCAGATTCATTAAACAACCCTCCTTCGTGCCTGTTTGACATGGACTCCGGCTGCCTGGGCAGCTTGCCTGCTTTTTCTGGCACTCTCGCCATAAGAGTGCCAGGCGCGGAGCATATAATAATTACGGCGGCGGCGTTTGTCAAATCCAGCACCGTGACTACTTAGACAGGCTTTTTAAACGACAAAAAGCCTGCGGCGGCAGGCTTGAAAACGGCTTTCAAGGTGATTGGGGAAGATCAGAAGCTACTGGCCTTCATCGTGTTTCTCCTCCTTCTCGGCCTCGAACACATGCTTGTAGCACTCCTTGGCTGCCGGACACCAGTCGATGCATGCCGCCACTTCCCTGGGAACCCAATGGCCGCAATTCAAGCATTTAGCCTTGGCGTCTCCGGTAAAGAGTTCGACCTCCTCCCCGCACACAGGGCAGTTCTTAAATGTTATGGCTACATCGCTTCCTGGACAAGTCGTGGACATTTCTGCCAACTCCTTTTTCACCTGTCGGGTTATTTCTAAACCCTGTAAGATATGTCATACAACAGATTCTTTGCTCCAATAGAAGGGGAGCACCGCTGCCTGATTTCAAACAGCTTCAACCCGTGATGACATCGCAAATGCCAGTACACTACCAGTATACCCCGCAAAACCACGATTGACTTCTGAAAGTGGCATAAAGTGACGCAAATCATAGACGGAGGCTTTTCCATGCTTTTCCGCGTAAAAAAGGCGCTGCCGGCGGTTTTTTTCCTCTTTATCCTGCTATTTGGCGCCGGTTGCGGCTACGAGCCCGACACCTCGGCGCCCCAAAGGACGGATATCGACAGGAGCCCTGACTGGCGGGGAGCGCTATTGTACATAGCCGACCGGGATGGCCCCACCGAGGGATTCGGCAGCGTTCGCGTCTACGATAATGTCAGTGGGTTTGTGGAGATGACAGTAGAGCAGACGAGAGCGGCTGCCCCGAGCGATCTATATATTACCTCGGAAGGCAGCTCCATGTACGTTGCCAGCTCCGCGAATGGCCTGATAGACAAGTTCCGCTGGGATGGAAACAGCTGGATTCGTGGCACCTTTGACATCGAGACGCCCTCTTCCAGCCTTGATGCCCTGGCTGCGGGGCCGGACGGCAGGCTGTACGCGGTGGACGCCACGCCCGGCGGCGGCGCCGGCCGGCTGTTCGTGCTCGATCCGCAAACTGACCAGGTTGGAGACGACCCGCTGGTCATTCCCGCTCTGGCGAGCGTCAGCGGCATCTCCTGGTCGAGTGACGGGGCTGCCGCTTATGTGGCCGGAAAAGCAGCCGGGACCGGAACTTCGGTCCTGTTGATCCTCTCCTGGCCTTCGGGGCAGGTGGCGGGCAGCATCGACTTGCTCACGGATGACACGCGCCACGTCGCCACCTCGCCTGATGGGCGGTTTGTCTTCATCATGGGGAGGGGAGAAATTCTTAAAACAGACCCGTCTTCAGGCACTGTCATCGGTTCGCTGAAGCCGGACCCGGGTGCGGCAATTCAATACACGGGTGGCGATTTCAGTGCCGACGGCCGTTTCCTGTTCGTCACGGGAACGGATCCCGGCGGCGGCAACCTGTATGTGATCGACCTTGAGACAGAGGCAGTGGTGAACACGGTCAACCAGATAAGCAGGCAGGCAGGCGGCATCCAGAGGGTGAAATAGCCCGTGCCTGAGCTGCCGGAAGCGGAGGTCGCCAGAAAGTCGCTGACCCCCTGTGTAGCCGGCAAGACCATCAGGGAGGTTCTGGTGGGACGTCGCCAGTCCATCCGCACGCCGCTTCAGGATGATGTCACCTTCGCGCTGGCTCTAAGGCGCCGCACGATAAAGTCAATCGAGCGGCAGGCCAAGGCTCTGGTCTTTCACCTTGATGACGGTTCCGCCCTGATCTTTCATTTCAAGCTGGGAGCCTCGGTCAGATGCGGAAACGAGCGGCTTGCCGATACCGGCGGGGTGGCGCTCAACTTCACCGACGGCTCCTCCCTGGAGTTCGCAGACCTGGCCCTGAGCGAATTTCACGTTGCCGCGTCGGAGGATCTCGCGCGCCTGCCAGTGCTGAAGGAGGGCGCCGATCCTTTGTCGCGGTCCCTGACCGCCGCGAAGCTGAGGAAGCTGCTACCAAAAAACAGGCAGATCAAGGCGGCGCTCACCGACCAGGAAACTATTGGCGGAATCGGCAACACATATTCTGATGAAATACTCTGGAATGCCCGAATCAGTCCGTTCCGCAAGGTGTCCGATCTTACGGGCGCCCAGTGGGACGAGCTGACCCGCCAGATCAAGGCCACCCTGAGAGAGGGCATCAGAGACGGAGGCGAGGAGGGCTTTACAGATGCCCGCGGCCGCCACGGATGCTACCATACCCGGGTGCACAAGCGCGAAGGCGAGCCCTGCCCCCGGGACGGCCACCCCATCGAGATGGTGAAGAAAGGCCGCAAGACCTTCTGGTGCCCGCAGTGCCAGGTCTGACGGCGGGGCCATAAAAAGCAATAACCCCATGGCCTGGCCCGGCTATGGAATTCCCCCTCTCAAAGGGATAGAATTTCTTGTTTGACGCGCTTGTTTAGCCTGCGATGCCTGAGCGCGCAATAAACCCGTTTTCAATTCAAGGAGTGACACCATGCCCGCTGCAGATTCCGCCAAAATCAGAAATGTAGCTGCAATCGGCCACCGCGGGACCGGCAAGACCAGCCTTACGGAAGCCATCCTTTTCATCGCCGGCGCCATTAACCGGCAGGGCACGGTCGAGCAGGGAACCACGGTGGCCGACTGGGACGAGGATGAAAAGAAACGTCAGCTTTCGATTTCCGCCTCCCTGTGCAATTTCAACTGGCGTGACCGCAACGTCAACCTTCTGGACACTCCGGGCGATCCGAGCTTTCACGCCGATACGATCGCGTCGCTGCAGGTCGTCGAGGGAGCCTTGATGGTGGTTAACGCCGCGGCGGGACTGGAGGTCCAGCATGAACGGCTGTGGTCACAGTGTGACGCGGGCGGCGTCAGCCGGATAGTCATGGTGAATATGATGGACAGGGAGCGGGCGGATTTTCTGGGAGCCCTCGAGCAGCTTGTAGACAGCTTTGGCACGGGGGCGGTTGCCGCCACGCTGCCCATCGGCGCCGAGGACGGGTTTTCCGGTATCGTGGATCTGCTCACGCAGAAGGCATACAGCTACGAGGGCGGCAAGCCCAGCGAGATCCCGGTGCCCGATGACATGGCGGGCATGGTCGAGGAGCACCGGGAAAAACTGATGGACGCCGTGGCCGAAAACGACGATGCCGTCATGGAGAAGTACCTGGAAGGCGAGGAGATCAGCAACGAAGAGCTTTACTCGGCTCTAAAGGCCGGAGTCATGGCGGGCACTGTTTTCCCGGTGACGGCGGGCTGCGCCACCAGGAACATCGGGATAGGTCCTCTGCTTGACCTGATAGTTGATGCCGTTCCCTCGCCGGCCCGGCGCGGTCCGGTTAAAGCGATTGATCGCGGGGAAGAGACGGAACTGGCCTGCGACGCCCAGGGACCCCTGGCGGCTTTCGTCTTCAAGACCATGGCCGACCCCTTCAGCGGCCGAATCAACATCTTCAGGGTATTTTCCGGGGAGCTAAAGAGCGACAGCAATATATACAATCCGGTCAGCAAGTCCAAAGAGCGCGCCGGCCATCTCCTCCGGTTGCAGGGCAAGGAGCATATCCCGGTCGACGTCCTGGGACCCGGGGATATCGGAGCCGTGGCCAAACTCAAGGCCACCGGGACCAGCGATTCTCTTTGCGGAGAAGGCGGCGAAATCATATTCCCGCCGCTGAAGTTCCCCAACCCGGTCATGTCGTTTGCCGTCGAGCCCAAGAGCAAGGGCGACGAGGAGAAAGTGGGCACGGCGCTTAAACGCCTGCAGGAAGAGGACCCGACCCTCGTAGTGAAGCGGGACGAACAGACCAACGAGCTCATCGTTTCGGGCCTCAGCCAGGTGCATGTGGAGGTCGTTGTGGACCGCATGAAACGCAGGTTCGGCGCCGAGGTAAACCTGAAGCCGCCCCGGGTGCCGTACCTGGAGACCATCCGGAAAACCGCGCAGGCGCAGGGCAAATACAAGAAGCAGACCGGAGGCCGCGGGCAGTACGGCGATGCCTGGCTGCGAGTGGAGCCCTTGCCCAGGGGCGCCGGTTTTGAATTCAAGGATGAAGTTGTGGGCGGTGTCATTCCCCGTGGATTTATCCCGGCTGTGGAAAAAGGTGTTGTCGAGTCCATGAAGGAGGGAGAGCTTTCGGGGAGCCCGATAGTAGATATTAAAGTAACTGTCTACGACGGCTCGCATCACGCGGTTGATTCTTCGGAGATGGCCTTCAAGATCGCCGCCTCGATGGGTCTGAAAAAAGCAATCAGCGATGCCGACCTCGTCATTTTGGAGCCCATCATGAGCGCGCAGGTGACCGTTCCCGAAGCGAACGTGGGGGACGTCATCGGCGACATGAATTCCCGCCGCGGCAAGGTGCTGGGCATGGAGCCCAAAGGCAAGATGAATCAGGTCAACGTGGAAGTGCCGCTGGCCGAGATGCTTTCCTATGCGCCGGACCTGCGTTCGATGACCGGCGGCCGTGGCGATTACACGATGGAGTTCCTCCGCTACGAAGAGGTGCCGGCGCACCTGGCCCGGAAGATCATGGAGCAGGCCCAGGCGGAAAAAGAAGAAAAATAATAAAGAAGATGATCAGGCCTGAGCGAAAAAGCGGCCGCACGGGCCGCTTTTTTTGCTCAAAATGATTCTTATCCTTTACTGGGCGTCCACTGAAACCACTTCCGGGACCTCTTCCCGAAGCCTTTGTTCCACACCCATCTTCAGGGTCATCTGGGACATCGGACAGCTGCCGCATGCTCCTGTCAGCTTGACAGTCACCTTGCCTTCATCGGACACATCTATGAGCTCCAGGTCGCCCCCATCTGCCTGCAGGGCGGGCCTGATTTTGTCTAAAGCCTCTTCCACCTTGTCGCGTAACATCGCCTTCACCTCCTTAAAAGCAGGTACACTTTTTGGATACCCCGGTTAATTATGCCAGAAACACCCGGCCATTTCCTAACCTCGACGGCGGAAGCGCGAAATAACACGGCGAGGCGCCCGGGATTGCTTTCCATCCGGGCCGGTTGTTAGGATTCGGCATGCGCTCGAGCCGGTGGCACACCTCTCCCCTCCCCTACGGCCAGGCCAGAGATCTGTCTGAGGCCCTGGGCGTAAGCGAGGTCATGGCCACCGTGCTGGCCCGCCGCGGCTACGCCGACCCGGAAGCGGCGCGCCGTTTTCTTGATGGCGAAGGCCAGCTCCATGATCCCTACCTGTTTCCGGAGATGGCGGCGGTACGAAAGCGGCTAGAAGCGGCCGTATCCTCCGGGGAAAAAATCTGCATCCATGGCGACTACGATGTGGATGGGATAACCGCCACCGCATTACTCCTGGACATTCTGGAAGATATGGGCGGACAGGTCAGCTATTACCTGCCGAACCGCTTCCGGGACGGATATGGAGTTAACCTCCATACGGTGGAGAAGATCGCCGCCGCCGGCAAGACGCTGCTGATCACGGTGGACTGCGGCATCAACTCCCGTGAGGAGCTGAAAACGGCCGCCCGGCTGGGCCTTGACACGATCGTGATTGACCACCACCGCCCTCTTGAGGACAGCCTTCCGCCCGGATCCATCATTTCTCCGCTCCTGTGCGGGTATCCCTTCAAAGAACTGGCGGGCGTGGGCCTGGCTTTTAAAGTGGCGCAGGCCCTGCTGGGAGAGCCCGGCATGGACGGAGGAAACCTGCCGGAGCCGCTTATGGCGCAACTCGACCTGGTGGCGCTTGGCACCATCGCCGACGTGGTTCCCCTGTTGGGAGAAAACCGCTGCCTGGTCAAGCGCGGGCTGGCCGCCATGGCCCGCAGCCGCAGGCCGGGCTTGAGAGCCCTCATGGAAGCCAGCCGGGTGGCGCCTCTCAAAGTCAGCGCGGGCGCGGTCGGATTCCGCCTGGCGCCTCGCATAAACGCGGCCGGCCGCATGGATGATCCCGGGCCTGCCCTGGAACTGCTAAGGGCCCGGGACAAAGGCTCCGCCGCAAAGCTGGCCCTGCGGCTGGAATCGTACAACCAGGAACGGCAAAAGATCGAAAACCGGATGCTGGCGGATGTTCAGGAGCAGGTAAACAGCTGGCCTGAGGATATGCGAAACTTCCGCGGTTATGTTTTCAGCTCTCCCGGGTGGCACGAGGGCGTCATCGGCATCGTAGCTTCCCGGATGGTGGACCTCTATCATCGGCCGGTGGTCATGATTGCCGAAGGAGACGCGCAGGGAAAGGGCTCGGGCCGCAGCATCCCCGCTTTCGACCTGCACGGCGCCCTGGCCGACCTGAGCCATCTGCTTGAGGCCTTTGGCGGACATAGCGCCGCCTGCGGCCTCACGATCGACCGGGAGCAGATTGAGGATTTCCGGCGCGGTTTCGCCGGATATGCCGGCGCCGCCCTCACGGAAGAAGACCTTAAAGTTCGCCGCCGCGTGGACGCCCTGGTTACCGGCCGCGAGCTTACTCTTGACCTGGCAGATGAACTGGCGCGCCTGGAACCATTCGGCCTGGGCAACCCTCAGGCAGACCTCCTGGCGCCCGGAGTCAGCCTCCGGCACGGACGCGTAACCCGTAACGGCCTGCATCTTAAATGTCAGATGGATTGCCACGGGGTCAGGTCAAGCGCCATCGGTTTTGGCCAGGCTTTTCTCCTCGAGCAGATCAATATCCATCCCGATTGGGACGTGATATTCCGGCTGGAGCAAAACGACTACAATGGTTCGGTCACGCCCCAGCTCAACCTGCGTGACCTCATCCCGCGCCTAACGGAAAAAGAAACGCTGTCATCGACCTGCGAGGGGCGTTGCGACTACAGCTGTCCGGACCGGGTCCAGGGGGATGAATTCTGGGATCTTCTCAGCCCCGGTTCGACGCGGGGCTCCTTCTCGCTCGACCAGCTGGCTGGCCGCCTCGATGATAACAGCGATGGCTTGCCGGCAGATCTCGACGGCAGGCTGGAAGACCGGCGAAATCTGGGCAGCATCCCTGTACAGGTCTCCAGGCTGGCGGCGACCGGCCAGAGCCTGCTGCTGCTTGCCGCCGACGTGCCCCGGCGGCGGCGCCTGGTGCTTGACCGCCTTCCCCTGGCCAATCTGGGGCTTGAGCGGGTACTGATGGCCGGATCCCGGTGTGGGCTCGGCGCGCTGAAAAAACGAAGCCTGGAGCTTGAGAACGGCGGTCCCGCCATAATGCTTGCCGATTTCGTCACGGCGCTCCAGGCTGGTCTCACAAGCTGTTTCGAGCATGTAATCTTCCTGGATCCGCCACCCCACCGGGCCATATTCGACTCAGTGGCGGCAAATTCTCCGGAGGCCTGGATTCATTTATTCTACTGTAGCGATGAGGTACAATTTACTGGTAAGGTAATCGAGCACGAATACAGTATTCGTGCTCCCTTGACAAAGGTATACAAGCAACTCAGAACACAAAAAGCCCACCCCTTAAGCGATGCCACCGAAAGGCTGCTTCTCTCCGGCGGCAAGTACCTTCGCCAACCGACGCTGGTGGCAAGGTGCCTGAAAGTGCTGGAGGAATTGGGCCTGCTTTCTGTTGAGGAAAAGGAAGGTGAACCGATACTGATTCTGCTCGAATCCGGGAAGATTGACTTGTCAGAGTCGTCAACATACCGGGTGGCGCAGTCTTTTTACGAAGAATGTCAAAAATTTCTGAACAAGTCGTTGCAAATCAGGTTGATCTAGAACCCGGCGATGCGGAACTCCGGCAGCTTTTAGACACGATCACCTCCTATAATCCTGATTTCGACCGCGATATGATCAGTCGCGCCTATCATTATTCCCGCAGCAACCACGCCGGCAGCTTCCGAAAAAGCGGTGAGGACTTCATCTCCCACCCGCTGGGCACCGCCCGCATCTGCGCCGATCTGAAACTTGACAGCGTCACCATAGCTGCGGCGTTGCTGCACGATGTGGTCGAGGACACTCCCGCAACCCTCGAAACGATCAGGAAGATGTTCGGCGACGAGGTGGCGGATCTGGTTGACGGTGTCACCAAGCTGCAGAAGGTATCGCTGCAGGGTGAGGAGGAGGAACAGGCGGAGAACCTGCGCAAAATGATCATCGCCATGGCCCGCGATATCCGCGTGATCCTCATCAAACTCGCCGACCGCACCCACAACATGCGGACCATCTGCCATCTGGAGAAACAGAGGCAGATCCGCAAAGCCAAGGAAACCCTGGAGATTTATGCCCCCCTGGCGCACAGGCTGGGGATCTACAGCATCAAGTGGGAGTTGGAGGATCTGGCGTTCTCGGCGCTGCATCCCCGCAAGTACTCCGAGCTGCAGCAGATGGTGGCCCAGCGCCGCACCGACCGGGAGACCTATGTGGCCCAGGTCGCCGAGTATCTTGGAAACGAGCTGAAGAATGTGGGCATCGCATCCGAGATTGAAGGCCGCGCCAAGCACTTTTACAGCATCTACAACAAGATGGTGCGCCGCGGCAAGGAGTTCAACGAGATCTACGATCTGACCGCCATGCGGGTGCTGGTGGATTCGGTCAAAGACTGCTATGGCTCCCTGGGAATAATCCACGCGTTATGGAAGCCCATGCCCGGGCGTTTCAAGGATTACATCGCGATGCCCAAGTTCAATATGTACCGGTCGCTGCACACCACCGTGATCGGACCGCAGGGCAAGCCGCTGGAAATCCAGATCCGTACCCACACGATGCACCAGACGGCGGAATACGGCATCGCCGCCCACTGGCTCTACAAGGAAGAGGGGCCGCGGAAGAAATCCAAGGAGCAAAGCGAGGACAAGCTGTCCTGGCTCAGGCAGATGATGGAGTGGCAGAGCGAAACCGACGATCCTAAAGAGTTCATGAAGACCTTGCGCATCGACCTTTTCGAAGAAGAAGTCTTTGTCTTCACTCCCAAAGGCGAGGTAATCAGCCTGGCCGCCGGAGGCACGCCGGTAGATTTCGCGTACGCTGTCCATACCGATGTGGGCCATCATTGCGTGGGCGCCAAGGTTAACGGGCGGATCGTGCCGCTGCAGCACCCTCTGCAAAGCGGCGACTTCATCGAGATCCTGACCTCTAAATCCAGCCAGGGGCCGTCGCGCGACTGGCTGAAATTCGTGAAGACCTCAAAGGCCCGGAACAAGATCCGCCAGTGGTTCAAGAAGGAGCGGCGGCAGGATTCCGAGCACATCGGGCGCGAGATGCTTCAGGAGGCACTCCGGCGCAAGGGCCTGGCCAGCCAGAAGATAGTGGCCTCGCCGGCCTTTTCCGAGCTCACCCGGGCGATGGGCTTTCTCAAGGCCGAGGACCTGTATGTGAGCCTGGGCACCGGCAAGACCTCGCCCCAGCAGGTGTTAACCAAAATTACCCAGCAGATGGAGGCGGCGGGAGAAATTTCCAGCCTGGTAACCGAGCCGGCCGCCATGCCCGTCCGGGAACGGGCCGCCACCATGCCGCCCCGGAAGCTGGGAATCAGTGTGGACGGAGTCGACGATGTTGGCGTCAGGCTGGCCAAGTGCTGCAAACCGCTTCCCGGAGACAAGATCGCCGGCTACATCTCGCTGGGGAAGGGCGTGAGCATCCATCGCAAGGACTGTGCCAATGTCCGTGCCCTGGAGCGCCAATCAAAAGAGCGCTTCATCCATGTGTCCTGGAAGGGCGCTTCTGAGAAGGCCTTCCGGGCGGAATTCCAGGTGGAGGCCATGGACCGCAGCAGGCTGCTGGAGGACATTTCCCGCACCCTGAGCGATTCCGGCATAAACATCGTCTCGGCCCAGTGCTTGACCACGGCCGATCACATGGTAAAAGACCGGTTCGTGGTGGAGATAGGCGACGCCAAGCTGCTGGACACGGTGCTGGACGGCATCAAGACCATCGATACCGTTTTCGACGCCTACCGGGTCACTCCCGGCATGGAGACAAACGACTAAACTATTCTCTTTTTTTGGCTATGGAATTGTCCCCCGGAGTCGTGATACTATAAATCGTAGTATGATATCCGGGCGCATTCGGATGTTTCAGCGTTAATGATAAATGCGCTTATTGAGAAGCAAACCTTGTAAGCAGACCGTGAATTAATTACCAGGATCCTGGACGCACTATATATTGGAGGATCAATTGTCAGGCAAGAAAGTGAAAAAAAAGAAAGCCGGCGGACGCTCCCGCTCGGCCTCCGCGGGAAAAGAAAAAAAATCCGGAGGCTCGATAGTACGGAGCTCGATCCTGGCGCTGCTGGTGCTGGCTGTTGCCGCGGTGGGCGTCGGCGCCGGCTTGGGCATCTGGAAGCTCACTGAATCATCGGGGAGCGGTAACCCTTCTACCAAATTCCCCAGCTTCGTCTACGCGCCGTCGGCCCCCAAGGACTCGCCCAAGGCCTACCAGGCAGCCATCGATCATTATGAGGACATGAGCCATGTTCCCTGTTACTGCGGCTGCGCGCAGGCCGGTCATAGAAGCGTGCGCGACTGCTTCATCAAATCGATGAACGGAAGCAACATCGTTTACGACAATCATGGAGCCGGCTGACAGCTTTGCGTTGAAGTAGCACTGGAAGTGCTAAACGGAAATAAAAGCGGAAAGTCAATCCAGGAAGTCCGCCAAAAAGTGGAGGAAAAATACGGGGGCGGCAAGTACGGCCAGGCAACCCCCACGCCGGCGGTGTAAAAGGGCCGGATGAGGAAAGACCTGGTTCCAGCCGGGTCCGCAATTCAATAGATAACATTACCGGAATGGACCCCCGCTGTCATCGACACAGGGGTCCATTTCTGTGTCACGGA
>JACUUL010000028.1 GCA_014859345.1 Thermoleophilia bacterium | reverse complement strand
GCGTGGGCCGGAGTTGTTACAAGATTGATATTGAACATAGATTGGCCCCGACTCTGATTGAATTGTAAATCTGAGATGGAAAAATTGAATTACATTAAGTCCAATTTCAGTCGCTTTCGCATTGGCAGGGTGGCATTTGTTCTCGTTCTGATCAGCACAGTAGTAACGATTCGACAGCATTTGCCAAATAATTCTCCCATGAAATAAGGTGTGCAAAGCCTGCGAAGATTTAAAGCGCAGTTTGCAATCAGAAGCCGTCGAACGTATATATAATATCCTGCAATAGAAGCGCGGATCTTTCCGGCAAATCGTTCCGGCCAGGCAGAATTGGCGATCAGCCCGCTGTCAGACAGCACGCATCCGCCGTGCTGGAGGCTCCAAAAGGTGTTTCCGCTTTGACGTTGCTGCGCATAAAAATGGAATGATGCCAAACCATGACCGGATCTTCGGCCGAATATTGGGCCTGCGGGGCCAACTTGCTGCAGGAAAGGCTCAATACAAATAAAAAATATAGTGCTTAAAGGACCTGTTTTTCGCTCAGGGCGGTGTTCTTCCTGCGGCAACCAGATGCTCACCGGGCTTCGATGTCTAGCGTGGGATGGCCGGATGACTGCGGCAACCGCTCTTGCCAAACAGGAAGGCGCAAGCGTTGATGATCGATAGTAAAACAGAATCCGCCAACACGCGCGGCGCGTACGGTAGTGACAGATGAAAGTTGGAATCATTGTTCCCTACTCGTGGTCTTATCACGGTGGTGTCGTTGAGCATGCCGAGCAGCAGGCCCGGGCGCTGGGGCAGCTCGGGATCGAGACGCGGATTATCGTCGGCCACGACCCGCCCGGGCCGCTTACCCGGATGCTGCACATGCGGCTGGGCAGGCAGGAACACCCGCCCGCAGACGTCATTCCGATAGGTCACACGGTTGTCGTCCCGAACAATGGTTCGCTGGCAAATGTGATCGTCAGTCCCGCGGCTCTGTTCCGGTTCCGCCGCATACTCGCCAAGGAGGCGTTTGACATCCTCCATCTGCACGAGCCCGCTATGCCGATTCCGTGCGTCGCCGCGCTCGCGGTATCCCAGGTGCCGCTCGTCGGCACCTTCCATGCTTCCGGCGCCGTGCCGCTACATGGAATTGCCCGGAGGCTGTTCGGCTCAATGCTCGAAAGGCTCGACGCGCGTATTGCCGTTTCTTCCGTGGCGCGGGAGACCGCGCAGAAGTTTTTTCCCGGAAATTATGAAATCGTGCCTAACGGAACGCCGCTTCCGCCGGAAGTGGACATCGGCAACCGCTCGAACCAGGTCGTTTTTGTCGGCCGCCACGACCGTCGCAAAGGCCTGCAGGTGCTCTTCCGTGCCTGGCCGCGCGTGCGCGCTCTCACCGGCGCCAGGCTAAGGGTGATCGGAGCCGATCCGCTCGATGTCGGACGTCTGAAGGCCCGGCTCGGCCTGCAGCTGGATGGCATCGATCTGCTCGGCTCCATAAGCGATCGGGCCCTGACGCAAGAGCTGCTCGCTGCCAAGATTCTGGTGGCCCCGTCGCTTGGCAACGAGAGTTTCGGCATGGTGTTGACGCGGGCGTTCGGCTGCGCGACTCCCGTCATCGCCACTGACATCCCCGGGTACAGGACGATTGTGTCACCGGAAGCCGGAAGACTTGTGACGGCGGGCGACGCCGAACTGCTGGCCGACGCCGTGATCGAGATGCTCGCAGATGAGCGGCGCCGCGCGGCATGCGGCGCCAAGGCCCGCGAACTCGCGCAACAACGCTATTCCTGGGAACAGATAGCGCAACGGCTCGCGGTCCTCTACGAACGGCTGCTTCATGTCCCGCAGAATAAGGAAGCTGACTGATCATGATCAGGCCGTTTAAGCAGCGGGGGCGAAAAGTACGATTATCCGCAGTCCTGTTCGGCATGGCTGGCGCCGGACTGCTCCTCTGGTGGCGCTCCCCGGACTGGGCCCTATTGGGCCAGGCGTTCACGAACGTGCGTTGGCACTGGATACTCGCGGCGCTTGCCTTTAACATCCTCTCGGTGCTCGCCCGGGCGCTCTGCTGGTGGGCGATCCTCCACCAGGCGCTGGCAGCAGGCCGGCTTCGTTACATGAACGTGCTATCCGGCTACTCGGTCGGCCTGATGGCAAACGCCGTCCTCCCCGGCCGGGTCGGCGAAATCGCGCGGGTCGTGGTACTGCAGCGCAAGCTCGGAAGCCGGCGCCGACATTGGCCGACCCTGTTCGGGACTGTGGTTGCCCACCGTCTCCTGGACTTGATCCCGGCGGTCGCGCTCGTGGCCTGGGTAATTTACGCGGCGCCAATTCCGGCCTGGGCATACACCAGCCTCATTACCGCTCTCGCGGTTGGCAGCTTGCTCTTTCTGGCAGGCATCGCAAGCGCCCGGGCCCACGACGGATATCACCTTCTCGATAAGCTCGGGCCGCTCCAGCGAGTGATTGCTTTTTCGCGACAGGGTCTTGCCGTGTTTCGCTCACCCAGGATGGGATCGCTGGCCGCGGCCTTTCAGATCCTCGGCTGGATTTGCCAGTTGCTGGCGGTCTGGACGGCAATGCGCGCTTTTCATATCGACGAGCTGCCACTCGTCGCAGCCGGGCTTGTCCTGGTGATGATGAACATCGCCATCCTCTTTCCGCTGTGGCCAGGAAATGTCGGCCTGCTGCAGGCGGCGGTTGCCCTGCCCCTCGTGAGCTACGGCATCCGCTACGCGCACGGCTTCGTCTTCGGGATCGGCCTGCAGGTGATTGAAGCCTCGGTCGGCATCGTCTTTGGACTCGTCTTCCTCGGCAAGGAAGGCATCAGTTTCGCGGCAATTAGGGAAACGCGGGACGCGGTCGCCGGAAACGAGTCCGACCGCCAGTCTGACCAGAGGCCGGTTGCCGACCTCGAAACCCGTATTCAGATCGAACACAACATCTGATTGGTGACAGCCGCGCCCGGCAGCTTCACCGGATTACCGGTGAATGCCGCCCCGATCCCGCCCCAATCGGCACGTGTTCAAATAACAAGCCTAAGCAACCGCGGGTTTGGCTTTCCTGGCTGATGGTACCCGGCACCTATCCTGCCGGCGATCGTTACGTCATTTTACGTTCGTTTGCGGAATCTCCCGGCCCGCGGGAGGAGCCGATCTCCCGTTCCACGATCACCAGCGGTCTCTTCTTCACCTGCTGGTAGATGCGGCCCAGATATTCGCCGATGATTCCCAGGAAGAGCGCGTTGAGGCTGATGGCCAGCAGGATGAAAATAGTGATAGTGGCAAAACCCGCCGGCCAGTCGGCGCCGAAGTAGAAGTTTCCCACCAGGTAGCCGATTATCCCCAAAAAGGTGAGCACTGACACGATCAGGCCGATGAAGGTGGCTATCCTCAATGGTATGACCGAGTGATTGAGGATTCCGTCCAGGGCCAGCTTGATCATGTCGCCTCCCTTGAACTTGCTCTTGCCCCGCTGCCGGCCCGGCCGCTCGTACTCGATCCCCGCCTGGCTGAAACCCATCGCCGCGATCTCGCCCCGGAGGTAGGGCTGGTAGTCATTGAATTGTTTCAGCGCATCGAGTATCTTCCTGTCAACCAGGCGAAAGTCGCCCGCGTCATGAGGCAGCCGGTCTTCGCTCAGGAGGTCGATCAGGCGGTAGAAGAACCTCCTCATTCCGGTCTTGAGGCGATTTTCCTGGCGCGAGATGCGGATGCCGAAGACGTTCTGGTATCCCTGCTCCCATTTATCTATGAAACGGGGGATCATCTCCGGGGGATCCTGGAGGTCGCAATCAATCTGTATGGCCGCGTCGCCGGCTGCGTTGACCAGTCCGGTATAAACGGAACGTTGAAAGCCGTAATCCCGGGAGAAGCGCAGCACCCGGATCCGGTCGTCCGCTTCCGCCAGCGAGGCCAGTTTTTCAAAGGTGCTGTCGGTGCTGTGGTTGTCCGTAAAAAGAAATTCGAACCGGTACCGTTCCTTCAGAGGCGCAATTGCGTCGCTGACAGCCTCATAAAAGGGTTGGATATTTTCCTCCTCGTTCAGGACCGGCACTGTGATCGTGATCAGTTTTTTGTCTGCTTCAGGCATCTCTTTGTCCGGCGATCGCGTATTGCCCTCCCAGGGGCAGCCAGCCCAAAAGTCTTTCCAGCGGGCGAAACCATCTTAGCCGGCCGGGGAAGAAAACCATGTAATCCCGCCTGCTGATATTAAGTCCCGCCTGCCGCAGATGGCCGGCCGCCTCGGAGGCCGCCAGCAGCCGGGCGTCCCGGTCGAAGTCGCACCGGTCCACAATCCGGCGTGTCACCGGGTTGAGAGGGTTATGTTCAAAAATTACCATCTGACCTTTCCGCGAGAGCCTCTCCGCCAAATCCTCAATCGTCTTTGACCGTTCCCCGGGCGGGATGTGATGCAGGACACTGGACATCACTATGAGGTCATAGTCATGTCCAATCATGGAGAAATCCTGCGTGAACAATCCCCTGGCGGCGATTTCGCTGCCGATCTTCGCGATGCTTACCGCTGAGACATCGTATCCATTGAGCCTGGCTCGGGGAAGATGCCTGGCCATCTGGGCCGTTAACAGGCCGATGCCACATCCGTAATCCAGAATCCTGCCGTCAAAATCATCTGGCAGAAACCGTTCGAGATAGCGCGCCTTGTACTCGGCGAAATAATCCGAGGAATATCCCGAGACATTCAGGCAACGGTCAAGTTCCTCCTGATAAGTTTCCGAGTATTTATCGAAATCCTGCATCTGCCGGCTTGAGATTCAGCTGCTTGTGCCGTGGGCTGCTATCATGCGACTGATTCCTTCTTGAAGATCGATTTTCGGGCTCCAGCCGGTCGCGTTCCGGAAAAGGCTGTTGTCCCCCACAAGCCACATGGGTTCGCCATGGCGGTATTGCCGTTTGCCGAGCAAGAGCAATTCTTCAGGTTTGTTCATTGCCCGGGCGGCGGCACAGGCGACATCCCGGATGCGAACCGGCCGGCCGGAACAGACATTGAAGACAGAGCCCCGCTGTAGATCGTTCTTTTCCAGGACTGTCAGAAACGCTGCGGTCACATCGTCTATGTAAAGCAGGTCCCTCACCTGTTCACCCGCCGTCAGGTCCACTTCCTCATCATTCTTCAACTTCTCAATAAGATATGGCAAGAGGCGCTCCGGCCCTTCACCGGCCCCGTATACGCCAAACAGCCTGAGGGTTACCATCGGCGCTCCCAGACTCTCCGCCAGGGCGCTGCCCAGGATGAAGCTGGCCGCCTTGGCGGCGCCATATATCGTCCGCGGCCGCAGAGGATCTTCTTCATTTACAGGCTTGCCTTCGACCGGTGGCGCATATTCGGAGCAGCTGCCGGTATGGACAAAGACTTTCAGCGGCCACGCTGACGTCACCTGCATCAATGCGAGGAGCAGGGATATGTTGCCCTCGATCATCCTCCCCGGGTCGCGCTCGCCCTGCTTGACTCCATAAGAAGCAAGGTTTAATACAGCCCCCGCAGAGATGCCATCGAGTGCCTCAGCCAGACCATCGCAGTCAAAAGAGGGCACCGCAATGACACTGATTCCATCC
Source organism: Thermoleophilia bacterium (assembly GCA_014859345.1). GTDB lineage: Bacteria > Actinomycetota > Thermoleophilia > BMS3ABIN01 > BMS3ABIN01 > Kmv30. The sequence goes on along the minus strand of JACUUL010000028.1, from coordinate 24,855 downwards.
TCGCTTTTCAGATTGCCTTCGCTCCCGGGTCTCACCAGGCAGGTAACGTCATAACCAGCCCGTGCCAGTTTCCCCGCCAGGGCGCCTCCGATAAATCCGCTGGCCCCCGTGAGAAGGACTTTTGTTTTTTCGTTCACGGAGTCAGGCGGGCGCAATAGTCAGCTATCTGCTGCTCTGTCTTCTCGGCTGCGCACGCCGGCTGTTCATGGTAGGCCCGGTACCAGTCGACAGTCATGGCGATTGCCTCCCCTACATCGAGCACAGGCTTCCAGCCCAGTCGGCTATGGGACTTGCTGCAGTCCAGCTTCAGCAGGCGCGCCTCGTGGAGCGGTTTCCGGTCACGGCTTACCTCCAGGGAACCCCGGCCCCACACCGCTACGAACATCTCAGCCATTTCTCTTACGGTGCGATTATCTCTATCCGCTGGCCCGAAGTTCCATGCCCCTGTGTAATCTCCGCTGTTTTCCAGCAGTTTTTCCCCCAGCATCAGGTAACCGTTCAAGGGGTCCAGTACGTGCTGCCAGGGCCTGATGGAATCCGGATTGCGCAGCACTACCGGAGCTTCCGCGGCCAGGGCGCGCACGATATCGGGAATCAGCCTGTCTTCGCACCAGTCCCCGCCGCCGATCACGTTGCCGGAACGGCAGCTTCCTATCCGTGCCGCGCTCCCGCCGGAGAAAAAGGATTCGCGGTAGGCTTCGGTGACCAGTTCGGCGCAGGCCTTGCTTGAACTGTAAGGGTCCCTGCCGCCCAGGGGGTCATTTTCACGGTAACCCCAAAGCCACTCGCGATTCTGGTAACATTTGTCGCTCGTTACGGCGACAACGGCTCCTACAGACGGAGTGTTCCTGGCTGCTTCCAGGACATGAGCGGTCCCCAGAACGTTGGTTGCGTATGTCTCCAGGGGTTCGCGGTAGGAGCGCCTGACAAGAGACTGGGCAGCCAGATGAAAAACCATCTCGGGCCGCTCTTTCCGGAATGCTTCTGCCAGAATTTCCGGATCACGGACATCACCATAAATTGAATGCGCCTCCCGTTCCATACCCATGATTTCAAAAAGGCAGCGCTCCCCTTCCCCGGGAGGCAGAGAGAAACCCGTGATCCTGGCGCCAAGCTGCAACAGCCATGTTGACAGCCAGGAGCCCTTGAATCCGGTATGTCCCGTTATCAGGACATTTCTTCCCTTATAAAAAGACATAGTAAATATCCTTTACCATACCTTCCACGGAGCATCGCCTCCGGCCCAAAGCTCCTCCAGCAACACCCTCTCCCGCATGGTATCCATGGGCTGCCAGAACCCGTCGTGCAGAAACGCCATGAGCTGGCCATCATCGGCCAGCCTTTCGAGCGGCTCCCTCTCGAGTGCCGTATGGTCCCCTTCGATATAATCAAGAACTTCGGGCTGGAAAACGAAGAAACCGCCGTTGATCCACCCCTCTCCCGCCTGCGGTTTTTCGGTGAATTGGCGCACGGCGTCACCGTCGAGGACCAGCCCCCCGAAGCGCGCCGGCGGTCTCACCGCGGTCACCGTGGCGAGCCTCCCATGACGCTGATGAAATTCCAGCAGTCCCGCGATGTCCACATCTCCCACTCCGTCTCCGTAAGTGACCATGAAACGGCTGCCTTTGAGCCAGCTTTTCAGACGCAGCAGGCGGCCGCCCGTTTTTGTCTCATTGCCGGTATCAACCAGGCCTACTTTCCAGGAATAGCCGCAGGTATTTACAACCGTTCGCGAACCGTCGTCCAGATCTACCTGCCAGTCGCTGTTGTGTAAAAAGAAGTTATGAAAATACTCCTTGATGATTTCACCCTTGTATCCGCACGCGATAATGAAATCATCAAGGCCGAAATGGGCATAGATGTTCATGATATGCCAGAGCATCGGCTTGCCGCCGATCTCGACCATCGGTTTCGGCCGCGTGGCAGTCTCCTCGGAAAGCCGGGTGCCGCGCCCGCCTGCCAGAATTACTGTCTTCATGCCTGAGTCAGCTGTTGTGGACATAGAGCCTCAGCAAATACGGGGGATAGCTCGTTTCGCGTTCAACACGCCAGTCCGGTTCAAGTATGCCATATACGGCATCCGCTCGCTTGATACGCTCTACCGAGCCGGAGCCGCCAATGATCCAAACCCTTTCGGCGCCATTAATGTCATCAAGGATTCTCTCACGCAATCTTTCACCCGAATGCACCTTCGGACTGCCGTATTTCCTGGACGTGTCATATCCTGCCCAGATGACCCCGGGAGGATAAAACTGGACGCTTTCCGAGTCGTTGATGTAACCACCGCTGAATACCGGTCCGTTTTTTAAATAGTGGTGAGCTGCCATGGAGCATTCAGAAAATGGAAAACAGAGAAGCCTGTCGTCAGGCTGCTGTTCCTCGCTTATCGCTGACATGATGCCGCGCCAATTATCATACTCATAAGTATTCATCGACCAGCCCGTGACAGCCAAGGAACCGGCAATGGCGATCGCGCCGATAACTGTTCCTGCCCTTCGCGGCACTGCAGCTATCAGGACAGCTGCCAACAGCAAAAAGGGCACGATGGCCCAGGCGAAGTAACGTACGCTGGTATAGGTGTCCCTCACTATTTGGCCCAATACCGGCCCGGCGACAACGATAAAGACCAGCAAAGCCAGAGCCAGGACTTTTCGATCAAGGATTTTGCCGCGAAAGTCCTTTGAGTACAACATCAGCCCGGATAGAATCAGGACGCCGACTGCCAGGGCGCAGTAAAAAATGTAGCGAGTCCCCGGCAGGAATACGTCGCCATGATTGAGAGGAAGTATGAAACCCATCAGGGCTACGGGCCCTTTATAAAAAGTGTCTTCGAGAACTGCGTATGGCCCGGGCATATTGAGATCAATCCATCTGGTGCTTCCCCTGTTGCTAAAAAACCAGAGAATAACCACCATCGCCAGGCCAAGCTGGCTGGTCAGCCATGCCCGAAAACGCACATGCCCCGGGCCGTACGCGGCAAAGTAAAAAAGCACGGCACCGGCCACCAGAAAAACGCCATAAAAATGCGCGAACAGGACTGCGGCAGTCGCGAGAATATAAGCTGTCCAGTTGCCCCAGCCGCCCCGGTTCATGCTGCGCACCAAAAGGTAAAGCGAGGCAGACGCCGCCGCGATCGACATCGCTTTATCGGTCGCTTCCCGGGAGTAGTAGTACATGAACGGTGAAACAGCCGCCAAGGCAGCGGCCCAAAGGCCAACCCGGCGGGAAACATACTCCTTGCCGAGAAAGTACATGAAGCAGATGGCGATGACGCCGGAGATCAAAGAAATCATCCGTATCCAGACATCGCCTGAGCCGAATGATAGCCAGAAAAAAGTGGCCAGATTATAAAGCAGCGGATGACCGGACGCAGTGCCCTCCGCGATCAGATCTCTTAAAGGCAGGCTGCCGGCCCAAACGGTAAAGAGCTCGTCGTACCACAGGCTTTCGCGGCCGAGGTATGCGAAGCGCAGGATCGCCCCGCCGATGATTATGGAAGGCAGGAGGATATATGTGAAAGATCTATCCTCGTTCATAAAGAGGAGTTTTTTGATCCCCTTCCCCCTGCGCCCCCGGTCGCATCATAAAAGGATATATAGTTTATAGGAATGATTTGGTTTTGTCTATAGATAGTGCGGTGAAGGATATCCATTGCTTTTTGCTGGTATTGAATCCGCGTTTTCGGGCAATAACAAGAAATCCCGTTTAGGCATCGGCGTCACATCATGAACCTGTTATATTCTGACAAGCCCGGCACCGGCAAGCTCTCAAAACCTGAAGGCGCGGTCACGGTCATCACCGGCGCCTCGAGCGGCATCGGGCGGGCGACCGCCCTGAAGCTTTCCCGGCTGGGCGCCAGGACGGTGCTGGTATCACGCCAGCAGCAGGCGCTTGATGACCTGGCCGCGCGTTGCCATGAGCTTGGCGGCAGTGCGGTCGCGATGGCGGCGGACGTCGCCGACGAAGATGCCATGAACGAAGTCGTCCGCTTCACGGTAGCGGAGCTCGGTGGCCTGGATGTCTGGATAAACAACGCAGGCGTCACTCTTTACGGGCAACTCGACCAGGTCCCGTCCGAGGACTTCCGGCGTGTCGTAGACACAAATCTTTTCGGATACGTCAATGGCGCCCGCGCCGTTCTGCCGGTCTTTCGCCGGCAGGATAGCGGCACCCTTATCAATGTCGCCTCCATCGTGGGGAAAGGTGGTCAGGCCTGGGCGGATGCTTACGTCGTCTCCAAGTTTGGCGTCTACGGCCTCTCGACAGCCTTGCGCCAGAACCTCATCGACCACAAGAACATCAACGTGGTCACTGTCATTCCCCCATCCGTTGACACTCCGCTTTTCCAGCACGGCGGCAATTTCACCGGAAGGGCAGCCAGGGCGATCTGGCCGGCGCAGCCAGCGGAAAAGGTGGCTTCGGCCATCATCAACGCGATGGAAAATCCCAGGCGGCAAGTGGTCGTGGGATTTCAGGCCCGGCTCGGGGTCTTAGCCAGCCAGTTCTTTCCCGCGCTCTCGGAACCGGTATTTGCCAGGATCACGCGCTCCCGTCATTTTCAGAACGTTCCCCAACCGCCGACTCATGGAAATCTCTTCGTGCCCGATCCCGACTGGAACAGGGTGAGCGGCGGGTGGCGCCGGCCGCTCGGGATAACGGCCGCGGCCCGTCTGGTTACCCGGCTTTACCGCCTGGTGAGGCGACGATAAACATGGTTTTTTCCGCCTCTGGCTGGCGTCGATCATTAAAAAAACACCGCCCTGGAGCGGTGTCTCTTGCTGATGTTTTCCCTCTCAGTGCTGCTCTATGTGTGGACGCCCGCCCCTGAATGTGGGGGTCGGGGCTGCGGCATAAATCGCATAACCAATCATGAAAAGGCCACTAAGACCAACAAGGCCATAAACGGTCCTGGCCGCGGTGGACCCGGCGCCAAATATCTCATCTACGATGTTATACTCAAAAATGCCCACAAGTCCCCAGTTCAGGGCTCCCACAATAACCAGAATCAGCGCTATCCATCCCAGGATTTTCATGGTAAACACCTCCTTGCTTATCGCGTCCCTACTATCTGGATTCCTCATTCTGGAGCAGTTAAACAGGTTTTTTGCCGGATTCCAGGCACCTTCCAGAACCGGATCCGCGAAGGCAAAGTCCGTTCGCCTTCGCGGATCCGGCTTCCTCAGGAATTACCGATTCGTCAGTGTGGTTACCGTCTAAAGAAACCGGCGATAATGCTGGCTGCAAGCAGAACCACGGCAATGATGAGCACCCATCTCAAAGCCTCCACGAACAGGCCGATCCCGCCCAGAAGCAACGCCAGGATGAGAAGTAGTATGACAAGCCACATAGTTCATCTCCTTTACTGGTAATGTCCATAATCGTCGGAGCCTGCTGACGATCTTCCCGTTTAAAAAAACTTTTTACTCGATGCAGAAATTACGTAATCAACACCGCGCGCCAACAAGATCAAATACCAATGCTCCGCCTGGAAATGCCAACCGTCAACCTCCTCTCTGTGTGATAAATATATTCATCTATATATTTCCTTTTCATCATTAACTTAACCGTAAATGTAATTCCGGGGACTGGTGGCCTGAGAAGATATTTTAATGATACGGGCCTATGCCGGTCATCCCGACAGCGGCCTGTTGAGAGGTTTAAGGTTACCGTCTCCGGTAATAAGTGATTTAAGTGCGCCAATATCTCTCATGTGGCAAAGAGCCTGATGGCAAGCTTGGGGGATTACGGCGGTAATTAGTTGACAAGGAGGTCTTCATCATGTGGCTGGTCATCTTGCTTCTCATCCTGGCGTTGCTTCTGGGCGGGGTCGGCCTGTTCGTGGAGGCCCTGAGGTGGGTGCTGGTCATCGCCGTTATCCTGCTCATTCTCAGCGCCATCACCGGTTTTCGCGGGCGGCGGCTATAGGAAGGCCTCATAGCCTGAAGCACGGCATCAGTTCAAGAAAACGAAAGGCTGCCCCGGACGGGCAGCCTTTCGTTTGCCAAAGTCTCCACGCCACCACCCTTCCGGGAAGATGGACCCGCCGCGAAAAAAAACCGACCGCTATCGGGGCTGCTCGAGCTCGTAGCCCGTGGACACCCCCCCCCAAACAGGCCTTCCTCCTGATTTCGGAAGGATACGCTTACGCTTACTACTTCCGAATCTGATGGATTGGCCACCATAACCCACCGGGGGGCGGCGCGTGGAAGCTAGCTTTCCGAAGAAGCGGGGACCAGCATTCTCATCGAAGCGTAGCCGCCGGGGGAATCGCAGTGACGTTAAAAAAGTTCGCGAGGTTCTCGACAGCCAGAGATCCGGCCGGCTCTGAACCGGGTGCCTTATTAAAAGCGATCAGCAAAAATGTCAAACAGAAAGTGTCAGTTCAGTGACCGAAAAAACCGCGGCCAGTGGAATCCGGATACATGAACAGAGTGATCCCCTTACTCCGACAAAACTCCTTTACCTCACCATCCCGGACTGAGCCGCTGGTGGCCAGGATTGCCCGGATTCCCGCGTTCGCCAGCTCAGCCGGCCCGTCGACGAAGGGAAAGAAACTGTCGCTGTAAGCAACGGCTCCTGCGGTATCATGCCCCGCATCCCCGGCGCGCATGACAGCCAGCTTGCAGCCGCCAACCCTGTCCTGCTGCCCGACGCCGTTGCCCAGCAACATGCCGTCTTTCACCAGGGTGACGGTATTGCTGTTGGACGTGCACCCAACAGCCCAGGCGAGGATCATGTCGATCAGCTGACCTTCGTCTTCGCGGCCCGACCTCTCGACGTATCCAGCGTCCAGATCGGGAACGAAAGTGTAATTCGGCTGTGCCAGGAAGCCACCGCGCACGTAGCGAAACCTGCGGGCGGCATCGAGCGAATCCCGGTTGATGCCTTCAAGCGCAGGATTGGCCATCAGCCGGCACTTGTCTCCCTTGCGCTTGAGCATGTCCCGGGCTCCCGCAGTAAAGCCGGGCGCGATTATGCCGTCCAGGAGCCTGCGGGTCCCTTCCTCCATCCTGTGGGTCATCAGTATCTCCGCGATCTCCCCGTCAATCTCGAAATTGAGCATGATGAGCCCGCCGAAAACGGCCCGCAGATCTCCCTCCAGAGCCATCGTGGCTACCATGACGGCGGAATCGGCGCCCACGGCCGCGCCGCATGGATTTCCGTGCTTGCAGGCAACTGCCATCAAGGGCGCCTCGATACCGTTGACATCCAGCCCGGCCGCGATATGAGTAACAGTCTGAAGCAGCCGGTCAAGATCGCACAGGTTGTTGTAGCTGGGGGCCGTCCCCTGCACCACCTCGAATTTGTCGAGAGCCAGGGAATCGCCGGTGTCGCTGCTGTACAGGGCCGCGGGTGTCTGGTAGCCGTTTTCTCCGTACTTGCACTCTAGCGCTGGCTTGGCTGACTCAATATCTGGAAGGGTCATGATCAGTTCTCCTGTAGCCGTTGTACCGGAGTCCAAATTATATACGTGGAGGGCCCTCCGGGCTAATCGTCACGGCCTGATTACTTTTCCTTCTTCAACTTCCTTTCGAGAGATTCAGCGATCTTGCCTGAATCGCTCTTTTTCTTTTCACCATCGTCCTCTGGTTCTTCATCTTCGCCAGCTTCAGGCTGTTCGCCGGCTTCGTCTCCGTTTTCGGGAGCGGTTCCGGCCTCGGCCGGTTCACTTATATCCTGGGCCGCAGCCTCGTGCTCATCCTGTATGGTTGCCCCCGCATCGCCGGCCGCGCCATTCTCCACGGCACCCGCTTCTTTCTTATCGCCGAAAACGAGACCTTCGAAAAGGTTAAAAGCGGCCGAGGTGACGGTCACCGAGGGATGTTTCGGCTTGAAACTGAAAACATCTATCTCCTCTTCGCCGGTCACATCCGGAGAGTCATCGGAGGACCCGTAAAACTGGCTGACGAGCATATTTTTGGCAGCAGCGGCCATAAAACCGGTCACGCGGGCCGGTGCGGAGCGGTCATTCTCTGTAACCTCGCTGACGCCTTCCCCAGCGGGGGCTTGCTGCTCGTTTTGCTCCTCATGCTGCTCCCCGGTTTGCTCCTTGTCCTGCCCTTCGCCGTTCTCATTCTGCTCCCCGTTCTCAATGCCAGCCGCTTCGGCAGACTCGTGAACCTCAGCAGGAGCCGAAGACCGGCCCAGGGACTGGAATTCCTCGATGCTGCCTCTGAAGGTATTGAGATCTACCGTATTCTCCGTAATCCCCGGGAGAGCTCCCTTGCTGGTATATTGCTTGATAGCTACCTCGGGCCACGCTCCTGGATTCGGGAACTTGCCCGGATCTTCGTCATAGATGGCGCCCCATAAGGCATTGCCATTGTTTACGACGGGCTGCCAGTCGATCGTCCAGACCCTGTTCATGTTGGTGTAAAGCAGAGGCTTTACTCCCAGCAGTTCTTCGGTCCTCATCAGGAAAGCCAAGGAATAGCCTGCTGGATTGGGGTGATTGATCTCATAATCAAGCACCACCAGCTCCCCGGGCTTCACTTTGCCGACTATGGCGGCAAAATGCTCGGCCTCCTCAACAGGGTTGCCGCCACCTGCGTAGTAATAAAAGCCGCGGGGGATGCCCAGCACATCGGCATGGTACCGGTTTCGGTGAAACTGGACGTCAGTGTACCGACCTGCGTCGCTTCCTCCTGCCTTGATAATGGCGAAGCTCACGTGATCGGCAATGGCGTGCCAGTCCATGGTGCCCTGCCAGCGGGAAACGTCGATACCCGTGATATCCGCTTGCACCTGCCCGGCAATCAATAGAAGGATGGTCAGTGACAACAGAATGATGATGGTTGTTTTTTTCCGCACGAATCAGCTCCTTTTTAGGGCATGTTTGACAGGGAAGGCCTGCGATGTGCAGGACTATCCATCCGGGTTCGCCGCAGCAAATACTGGCAGCGATAATCCATCGCGGTTAATAGCGTCGCTTGTTTTTCAGCCCGAAGAACCTGCATGCCGGGCCGGGGTGAAGTAATCAGATTAAATCAGCTTATGTGATTAATCTGCTTTGCTTTAATAAATAATATCACCATCCCCGCGGCGATGCAAGACTCTTTTTCTGCCGATTAGTTTTTCAGAAGCAGGGATAATGTCTTATCATTTAGGCTGATGAAGGCAGGGTCAGGATGTTCTCAGATTTCGCGGAACGCAGTAAATTTCGCGGCCCTGTCCCAGGCAAACGGAAGGCATGATGACGGACAGCATGGCCACATACAAGGTGCGGCGCGGATTCAGCTTCGAATCGGCGCACCAACTGCCAGAACATCCCACCTGCAGCGTCATCCATGGCCACAGCTACCGGGGTGAGATCGAGATCTCCGCCGGCAAATTGTCTTCGAATGGCTTCGTTATCGACTTCGGCGTCCTCAAGGACATAACCGCCCCATACGATCATGCAAAAATACTGACGCAGACGGCCGAAGAGTTGGCCGCTGAAATCGGAACATCTGTCTTAAGACAAATGGAGGGCCAGGATAACCGCAGCCATCTGATCAGTGTCCGGGTCATTCTCTGGGAAACCGCGAACGCCTGCGCCGAGTGGGAATGGCATGTTCAGGATAAATGAGGTCTTCAGGTCGATTCAGGGGGAGGGCCCTGCTATAGGCCAACCAGCCACATTCATCCGCTTTTCAGGCTGTAATCTGAGCTGCGTCTATTGTGACACCGATCATGCGTCGTGTCGCCCCTGGCGGCTGGAAGAACTGCTCGATGAGGCTGCGCGGGGGCCATCCCGGGTTATAATCACTGGTGGCGAACCCCTCCTGGCGGGCGAGGCGCTGGTTCCCCTGGCGGCGGGCCTTGCGGGAACAGGCAGGAAGATCGATATCGAAACCAACGGCACCATCTCCCCTCCTCCGGATTTGCCCGGATTTGTGGATAATTTTGTCGTCTCGCCCAAACTGTCAAATTCGGAGAACAACCCTGCCAGCCGCAGGCTGGCTGCCGGCCTGCCGCCTGGTTTCTTCAAGTTCGTCGCCGACGATGTCGCCGATCTGGACGAGGCCGGCCTGCTGGCACAAGAGCACCCCGGCCGGGACATCATCGTCATGCCCATGGCGACGGACCCGAAAGCTGTTATCGAGAAAATGAAGATTCTGCGCGAACCCGTTGAAGCCAGGGGCTGGAGGCTGCTTCCCAGGCTGCATGTGCTGCTCGGCCTGAGGTGACCCGCCCCCAATCTTAAAGTTCTTTCTCCCCCACCAGGACCGTGGTTTCGATTCCGCCGCGAATGCCCGCGGTCAGCTCCAGCCGGCAGGCTACTGGCTTGACCTTTTCACAGAATTCAGTATAGATCCTGGCCGCGAGATGCTCGTGGGAGATGGGCAGGTCCGCGAACCCGAAATAATACAGTTTCAGCGATTTAAGTTCCGGAAGCAACTCGCCGGGAACAAACTGAATCCTGGCCCGGTAGAAATCCAGATACCCGGTCACGGGGCAGCGGGCAACCAGTTCGGAGAAATCGTAGGTCACTATCTGCGAAACCCCTCCCGCATAAGGTATGGTCCGGACCGGGTACTCATTCTCATGTTCCATGGCGGCTCTGATTCTCTCGTCCAGCTGCTCGGGGGACATGTCTTCCATCCGGGGCCTGTATTCCCATTTTTTACTCATTCCGGGCCTCCTCCAGCGCCTCAGCTCTTTCCAAGCAGGTGCCGCATTTGCCACAAGGCTCCTCGCCACCCTGGTAGCAGCTCCAGGTGTCCGCTTCGTAATCAATCCCCAGTCTCAGTCCCAACCGGACGATCCGGGCCTTGGTCCAGTCAAGAAAAGGAACATATACAGAAACCTGCTCATAGTTTCCCAGCTTGAGCGCAATATCGAACTGCTCGATAAATCTCGCCCGGCAGTCGGGATAAACGGCGTGATCAGCCGCGTGTACCGCTATCGCTATTCTGTCATATTTTCTGGAAACTGCGTACGCGCCGGCTAACGACATCATGATCATGTTGCGGTTGGGAACCACGGTCGTTCTCATGGCCTCATCTTCGTAACTTCCTTCAGGCACCTCCATCTCCCTGGAGGTCAGTGCGCTGCCGGCCAGCAGCGCGTTTATGCCGGCAAGGTCCACGACCATATGCTCCACCCCCAGTTTCCTGCTGCTTCTGGCGGCGTACCGGATTTCCTTGCGGTGCCGCTGCCCGTAGTCGAACGACATGGCCAGCACCTCGTCACCACCTGCCACCAGTTGATGCAGAAGCGTGGTTGAATCGACTCCTCCGGAAAGAATGCAGATTGTTCTGTGTTTCATGAAAACAGAATCCTGTCCTGATTTTTACGCTCATTAATATCTTAAAGCAGAAAGGAATCCACTTCCTCCTTTTTGCGGACTCGTAACCCGAACCCCTGTTAGAATTGCCGTCCCACGGGAAAATAATCTTCAGAGCCCAATTCACGACCGATGGAGGCAAAAATGACTGTTGACGCCAAATACTATTGCGAAACCATGAATACCGAACTTACGGCCATGAAAGCGCGGATATACCACATCGTCCGCGAGATGGACCGGATGCAGGAGTCGGAAAGGGTAAAGCTTGGACCTCAGATCTCCGATCTGTTCGGGCTGGTCGATCATCTCCAGGCCAAGATAGACGAACTGAACCAGCAGTGTCCGCCTGACTGGAAGGCGCAGAAAGAAGAAATCGACAAGATGAAACACGAGATCTCCGGGCAGATCAACCTTTGGGATGCCGAGCACATCGCCGGAGGCTATGTCGGAGGGTAATGCTTTCCGGTCTTGCCTGACTGTTACGTGTGGCGGCTTCTCCAGTGCCTTGCCAAAAGATCTGGTGGGCGGAATGGAAATAACTGGAATGAACGGCACTGGTTTGCTGAAGGGGCTTCTCCGGGAGGAGGTCCCTTTTCTGCTCTCTGGCGCGCCAGACATGCCATTTCTGCCGTCAATGCGCCTAATAAAATTAGTTTAACGGGTTTTATCCCAAAAAAAAGAGGTAGATTGATATCAGAAGTATTGTTTTCGGAACTCAAGATGGAAAGGAGGGATTAGCAATGACTCCGAAACTGTTTCTGTACATAGCTGGCGTGATACTGCTGGCCTTGGGCATCTTCGGCTTTATATTCCCCGATCCCTTCGGCGACACCTCGGTGCTGCAACTGGATAACTGGCAGAACGCTATCCACGTGATTCTGGGAGTCGTGGCAATCGGCGCCGCGTACATGTTCGGGAGGAGGCTGCACTGGTGGCTGACGGCGATTTATGGCCTGGCAGCCCTGGTGACCGCCGGCGCTGCGTTCCTGCTGCGGGGCGAGGCCGCTCCCAATATTGGCGGAGCCAACCTCGAGAATCCAGTGGAAACGATATTCTATCTGGCTGTGGGCCTGTGGGCGGCAGTGGTAGCTGTCTACTACTGGCGTGACATGAGGATGAAGCCGGGCATGGTCGAGGAAGAGGCCAGAGAGCCTGAGGAGCCATCCGTACGCAAGGCAGCTTAAGCAAAAGCTGCGTTTAGCAGTAAGAAGAAACCGTCCTGCGCATCGCAGGGCGGTTTCTTCGCGGGCCCGGATGCCTCAGGCGATCTCCATCAGCTCGATATCGAAAACCAGGTCCTCCCCGGCCAGCGGGTGGTTCATGTCCAGTGTGACAGCGGTGGCGGATATCTCGCTGATTACGGCCGTGATCGTTCTGCCATCCTCCTGCCGGGACTCGAGCCGGTGCCCCACCTCTGGCGTGTAGTCAGCGGGAAGCTGGTCCCGGCTTACGGATACGACCCTCTCTTCGCTGCGCTCCCCGTATGCCTTCCCGGAAGGGATCTCCGCGGTCACTTCCTGTCCAGGTTCCAGGCCGAGAACGGCCTGCTCAAATCCCGGTATGACCTTTCCGGCACCAATGGTAAACACAAGCGGATCACGCTGGCGGGAGCTATCGAACACTGTTCCGTCTTTGAGCTTGCCGGTATAGTGAACCTTTACCGTGTCTCCATCCTTGACCTGCGCCATGACCTTCCTCCTTTGTCCGGCTCTGCTTCATTGCCGTTTGGGCCAGCCGGCATGCAATTTACCCGGTTTTTGTCCGGGATGCGGCCTTGACAGCTTCAGCGACACGCCGTAGCCGCCTGCCCGCCTCTGCCGCCACCTCTCCAAGCACCGCGTCATCGCTCATGCCGGAGCCCTCCAGCAGGGCTTCGGGATTGACAACACGGACAATGGCGCCGCCGGATTCCGATTCCTCCACGGTGACGTTGCACGGCAGCATCAGCCCCATTTCCGCTTTGTGGACGAGAGCCCGGTGGGCAAGAGGGGGATTGCAGGCTCCCAGGATGGTGTAAGCCCGGAAGTCGGCATCCATCTTCTCCTTAAGAGTCTCCTTGACGTCTATTTTGCTGAGCACGCCGAATCCCTCTTCCTTGAGGGCCTCGACGACCCGGTCCAGAACCCGGTCGTATGGTTCATCCAGCCTTGCTTCAAAACTCAATCGTCCTGGCATTTTGCCTCCTGACATATTTTTACAGACAGTTGTTTGACGCGCCGGTTCCCTTTTTTGGTTCAGATCGTTTCATTGCTGGCGAAGCTGGTATATCTGTCCCGACAAATGGGAGACGACATAAAGTTCGCCGGCCCTGTCCTCCCCGAAAGAACTTATGGTGGGAACACTGGCTATCTCGACGTTGAAGATCAGCTGGCCGTTCCGGTGCCCGAGAGCCCAGATGCGGCCGGAATAATAGTCAGCGTACACGTAGGCTCCCCGCAGGGAAGGGGCCAGCGATCCGTGGTAGACATAGCCACCGATGACGGAAACCGGCCGGCTCTGGCTGTACTCGGTCACGGGACCCGTAAATCCAGTCAGAGACCGGCCTTCCGGCCTGAAGGGCTCCGTACCCTCGAAATGGGGCCATCCGTAGTTTCCTCCTCTGGTCACAAGATTTATCTCCTCGCGGGCCCTCTCGCCCACGTCCCCGGCCCAGAGATCGCCGGTTTCGCGGTCGAACGAGAAACGGTAGGGATTTCGGAAGCCGTACGCCCAGATCTCGCCCCGAACGCCCGCCTGCCCGGCAAAGGGATTTTCAGCCGGAATGGCGTAGGGGTCGCCTCCGGCCGGATCTATCCTCAGGATCGAGCCCAGAGCCGTTCCCAGGTTCTGGGCGTTGTTCTGGGGATCGCCGGAGCCGCCCCCATCGCCCAGAGCGATATAAAGCATGCCGTCGGGGCCGAAGGCGATCATGCCGGCCTTATGGTTGCCGAACTGGGGTGGCTGCATGACTTCCAGGATAATCTTTTCGCTGGCCGGCTCGGCGGCGTTGGGATCGGCGCCGCTGATGGTAAACCGTGAGATGACCGACCGCCGGGGACCGCCTGCCGAATAATACACGTAAAAGAAACCGTTCTCTTCGAATCGGGGATCGAAAGCAAGGCCCAGCATTCCTTCCTCGCCGCCGGACTGGACCTGGTCGCTGATATCGAGCAGCACGGATGCCTGGCCCGCATCTTCCCGATTTGGGAAAATCTTTATCCGGCCTTCCTGTTCCACCACTGCCAGGCGGCCCTGCGCCCCCGGAACCCAGGTCAGGAACAGGGGCAGGTCGAAGTCGAGATTGCCAAAAACCCGCACGGGAACGATGTTTTCGGGAATCTGGTCTTCAGCGCTCTCGACGGGAACCGTGACAATAACATCCTCTTCCGGCGGAGGAGCCGGCTCCTCATCGATACATGAGGAAACCAGAAGCAGCGAGGCCAGCATGGCCAGAGCCAACCGGCCGGTATTCTCCCTGAAACTTACCATGCCCGTTTATTCCCGCGGGAAAGGCAGAAAAAACCGGCCCGGTAGATAACGCCGTGTTGATGGAAAGAAACCGCCGACAGCCGCTGCCCCGCCTAGTCAGGCCAGCGGTTATCTTTTTCCAGCGCCGCCAGATCATCGGCGCTGAACGGAGGTTCGGGATGCACCCGGAAATTCTCCCGGGAGCGGAATCTCCATGTTCCGTAGTTGAAAATCACGTAGCAGTCGTCATCGATGTAGACAAGGCAGGCGTCCCGCTCGCCCAGGCCCCATTTGACTCTTACCTGTTCCGTTTCCGCGGGACAGCCGAAAGGGACGGCTATGTATTTGTCCTTCTGGATATGGCGGAACGAGGCGTAGAAGTGCGGTTGCGGCTGAGTGTTTGTATCCTCTTCTAAAACCGGTCCGTAAATATACAGGCTCCAGTCTCCGTTTGGGGCCTCTTCCTTGATTAGGACCTTTCGGTCACAGAACATCTCCATTGTCAACTCCTCATGTTGATAAACTGCAGCGGCAAGCCCATTTCCTGCTCCTTGAGCATGGCGATGACCGCCTGCAGGTCGTCAATCTTCTTGCCGGTGACCCGCACCTGCCGGTCCTGAATGGCCGCCTGCACCTTCAGTTTGGTTCCCTTGATCATCTTCACTATTCTCCGGGCCGTATCGATATCGATGCCTTCCTTGATGCGGATATCCTTCCTTATCATGTCCTGAGCGGCTGCTTCGGTATCGCCGTAATCCAGGGCTTTCAGGTCGATCTTGCGCCTGGCAAGGTTGGTGGCCAGCTCGCTCTCGATGGCCTTCATTTTCATGCTGTCCTCGGCAAGCACGTTTATGCGGGCTTCCTTCCGCCGCAGGATGATCTCGCTGCGAGAATTGCGGAAGTCGTACCGGGTCTTGATCATCTTTCTGGTGATGTTGACGGCGTTGTCCACTTCCTGCATGTCAATTTTGTTGACGATATCGAATGAGGGCATGTTTCGATCCTTGCTTGAGGGGTTTTCAGTTCTGACAGATCATCCGCTCCGTTCATACGAACGACGCCACCTTATGGATATGTTCCTTCGGAACGAAAGGTGTTGACTGCTTCACAGACGCTTATTCTATCCTATGCCGGCCGGCTAGGGAAAAAATCCGCCATTTGGCCGGAAGCGGCCGGATGAGGTAGGCTTTATCTGATGAAAAATTCCTCTTCATGACTATATGAGAATCATCAGAAACGTATTCCGAAGGAAGCTGCGCGCCTCCCTTACCATCTTTGGTATCACCATCGGCGTTTTTGCCCTGGTGGTGATGGGCGCCATGGCCGAGAAGATAACCCTGCTGGTCGACGGCGGCACCCGTTATTTCAGCGACAAAGTGACAGTCAGCGCCAGCTCCATGCACGGCTTTGGCGCGGGTCCGCTCTCGGTCAATAAACTGCAGGAGCTGGAAACCATCGATGACGTCGCCCTTGCTTCCGCCGACATCACCATGACCCTGGAGAAGGAACAGGGCGCGTCATTCGGCATGCCCTCCCTGGTGATCGGATCCGACCTGCGGGGTATTGAGCGGGAAAGCTTTAGCGTTAGTTTCAGAGACGGCCGGGACCTCGAAGCCGGCGATGCCGGCAAGGCGGTGGTGGGCTCGGACCTGGTCAGGAGGATGGACGCACAGGTGGGAAACACCATCACAGTGCGTGACCGTGAGTTTGAAGTGGTGGGGATCATGGAGAAGACCTTCACCATGCCCGACAACTCGATCTTTATCCCATTCCTCGACGCCCAGGAGATCTTCTACCATGACAATCTTCCGGAGATAGTGCGCACGCATATCGACATGCGGGAGATAACAACCGGCATAACGCTCTATCCGGAGGAGGGCGTCGATCCGGACGAGCTGGCGGAGCGCATCAAGGAGATGATGCCGGAATACGATATAGTTGGTCCGGCGAGGTTCGAGGAGCAGGTGACCAGCGCCACCCGCATCTTTACAACCATCGTTTTCGGGGTGGCCATCATCTCGCTGCTGGTCGGGGGCCTGTCGGTGATCAACACAATGACCATGTCGGTGTTCGAGCGCACCCGGGAGATCGGCATCCGCAAATCCCTGGGCGCTTCCCACGGCAGAATAATCAGGCAATTTCTGTCTGAATCCGCGGTCATCGGACTGATTGGCGGCATTTCGGGACTCCTGCTGGGATGGCTGTTCATCGTCGTCGCCAACTCATTGGGGGATGCCTCCGGGACAGTGGTGTTCCTGCTGACGCCTCGCCTGGCGGTGGGCTCGGTGGCTTTCGCGTTCTTCCTGGGAATACTGAGCGGCCTTTATCCTTCCTGGCGCGCGGCCAGGATGAATCCGGTGGAGGCGCTGAGATATGAATAGTCCCGATGTAGTGATGCGCGG
The DNA here is from genome assembly GCA_014859345.1 of Thermoleophilia bacterium. Taxonomy (GTDB): domain Bacteria; phylum Actinomycetota; class Thermoleophilia; order BMS3ABIN01; family BMS3ABIN01; genus Kmv30. The sequence goes on along the minus strand of JACUUL010000028.1, from coordinate 7,737 downwards.
CGCCGGCCTCCACAAGCGCTACCGGCTTGGCAAGGATAACTTTGTCAACGCGCTCAGGGGGGCAAACGTGGAGATAACCGCCGGCGAGATGGTGGCTATCATGGGGCCTTCCGGCTCCGGCAAGTCCACGATCATGCATATCATGGGCTGCCTGGACCGTCCTGACCAGGGTGAAATCTGGCTTGACGGAAAAAGGGTCGACCGGCTCGGAGGCGGGGAGCTGAACCGTATCCGCAGCCGCGAGATCGGGTTCATCTTCCAGGGGTTCAATCTTATCCCGACCCTGTCGGCCCTGGAGAATATATCGCTGGCTGCCGAGTACGCCGGCGCCTCCAGACGCGAAGCCATGAGGAAGGCCGCGCAGGCCCTCGCGGATGTCGGCCTGGCCGGCTGGGCCGGTCACCGGCCCAGCGAGCTCTCCGGGGGACAGCAGCAGCGCGTGGCGATAGCGCGGGCACTGGTGAACGCACCGTCAATGGTGCTGGGCGACGAGCCTACGGGCGATCTCGATACCGGCACCTCGCGGGAGATTATGAGCATGATGCGCCATATCAACCAGGATACCGGCACCACTTTCGTGCTGGTGACACATAATCCGGAGGTGGCCGCCGTCTGCGCCAGGATTATTTACATGAGGGACGGCCTGGTCGTGGAGGGAGATCCGGGCCAGGCTCCGGGAGGCAGTTCCGCTCAGGGATAGGCCCGCGAAGGGGCTTCTTTGACGGCGGGGCGCCTCAGCACCCAGATCAGCGTCAAGCCGGCCGCGGCCGCAATCGAGACGGCCACAACCCGCGCCTGGAGCTGGCCATCCCTGTTAAACCGCAGGAACTCGACCAGAAACCGCTCGGCGCCCGCCATGATCAAAAACACCAGGAACAGGCTCCAGTCCCGTTTCAATCTGGGCTGAAGGACCAGCAATGCGCCGAATATGGCAAAGGCAGCCAGCGACGAATACAGCTGAGTGGGCTGAACCGCGATATCAGTGGGCATTGCTCCGTTAGGAAACGCCACCGCCCAGGGTAGATCCGATTCCCTTCCGTAACAGGTGCCGTTCAAAAAGCAGCCGATACGGCCAAAGGCGTAGCCGATGGCCACCGCGGGAGCAGCCGCGTCCAGAACCTTCGCCCAGGGCAGGCGGTAGATGCTCATGACGGCAAGCGACAGCACCAATGCCCCCAAGAAGCCACCGAACCATATCAGGCCGGCGCCGCTGAGGACAGTCCCCACGGGATCGTTTTTGAACTCGCCCGCGTTCACCAAAAGATAATCAATCTTGGCTCCTGCCAGGCCGCCCACTGCCGCGGCAAAAACCAGAATGAACAGGTTCTGCGTGTCCAGGCCCCGCCGCTTGAATCCGTAATAGGCTGTGATTCCCGCGGCCAAGAAGCCCAACATCATCATCAGGCCATAGCTGTGTACGGTGAAGGGACCGACTGAAAAGAGCTGGGGATACATATCTGTCTAAGTTTATAAAATTCAGCCAGCCGGCGCCAGGGATTACGCGCCTCCCGATCCGGCCTTCGTCAGCAGGCTCAGGAGGAACAAGGCCATGGCGATGAGAACGATGCTGCCGCCGCTGGCAAGGCCCAGATAAAAAGAAATAAACAGCCCGAGAATCACAGACAGCAAAGAAAAGAAAACCGCATATATCATGGTTGTCCTGAAACTCTTTTTAAGCTGCATCGCCGTAATACCGGGAATCACCATCAATGCCCCGATCAGCAGAACTCCCACGGTGCGGATGGACAGGGAGACGGTGACAGCAGCCAGCACGACCAGAATCAGCCCGATCCTGCCCACGGGCAGGCCGCTGACCTTGGCGGCTTCCTCGTCGAACGAGATAAAGAACAACTCCTTGTAAAGCAGTAATAAAACCCCCAGGACAACCGCTCCCAGAATGCTGATGAAATAAAGATCCACGGTCCGCACGGTGGTGATGCTGCCGAACAGGAAATTCAACAGGCTGACGTTAAATCCCTGGGACAGGCCTATTATGACGGTTGCCAGCGCCAGACTGCCTGAAAGAAACAGGGCCAGGACCGATTCTCCGAAAAGTTTTGTGCGCTTCTGGAGACGGTCGATGCCTACCGCTCCCAGCACCGCGAAGGCCGCCGCGGCGATAATCGGCTGGGTCCCGGTCGCCAGCCCTATGGCAATCCCGAGCAGAGAGACATGCGCGAGGGTATCGGCAAACAGCGAGTAGCGTTTCACGATCAGGAACATGCCGATGACCGGAGCGATGACGCCTACGATAAGCCCCACGACAAAGGCCCGGATCATGAATTCGTATTGAAAGATGCTGGGAATCATCCGCCCGCATGCTCCGCGGCGATATGTTTGGCGTGCTCACCGTAGAGGCTTTCGAGCAGGTTTTGATTCTCCTTGAAAATCAGGCTGGCTGAACCGGCACAGACCAGGCGGTGATTTATGCAGATCAGGCGGGAAGCCTCGTGCATGAGGATATCGATATCATGGGATACAAAAATTATGGTGATTCCAAACTCCTGGTTGAGTCTTTTCAGGAATCGATAGAACTTGTCCTGCGAAGCCACGTCGATTCCGGTAGCCGGTTCATCCAGGACAAGAACCTCGGGCTCGCTGGCCAATGCCCGGGCGATAAAGACCCGCTGGCGCTCGCCTCCCGAAAGTTCGGAGATGAGGCGGTTTTTAAGATGGCTGGCGCCGCTGATCTCCAGTGACCTGTCGACGGCTTCCATGTCCGATGCCGAAAGCCTCCTGAACAGGCCGGCCCTGGCAAAGCGCCCCTGGCTGACAACTTCCCGCACCGTTACCGGAAACCTGACATCCGTCTGCATTACCTTCTGCGGCAGGTAGCCGATCCTGGACCAGTCCCTGAATCTCTCGATGTTCTGGCCAAAAAGCCTTACCCTGCCGGCCGTGGGCTTCAGCAGCCCCAGAATTATCTTCAGCAGGGTTGTCTTGCCGCCGCCGTTCGGTCCTACGATGCCGTCATAACTCCCCTTTTCGAACTTGAGGCTGATATCGCGGATCGCGGATTCGTGGTTATAGCTGAAGCTCACGTTTTCCAGTTCGATGATGGGCTCGTTCATCATTCGGGAGATCCTCTCAGGGTTAAACGCATTCCAGGGCCAGGCGCAGGCTGATGAGGTTTTCCCGCATCAGGGCGATGTAATCCTTCCCCGCTTCCTGCTCCTCGCGGGTCAGCCCCTCTATGGGATCCAATACCAGGGTTTTGGCTCCTGCCTCCCTGGCGACGGTCTCCGCCAGGCGCGGGCTGACCAGCTTTTCGAAAAAAACATAACGGATCTGATTTTCCCTGACGAATTCCACAATCCTGACCAGTTCCGCCGGCGAAGGCTCCTCCTCGGCCAGGCCTGCGATAGGCACCTGTCCGAAACCGTAGCGACGGGCCAGATAAGCAAACGCCGCGTGCGATGTGACGATATCCATCTGGGCGCAATCCGCCAGCCCTTCCCGGAACTCCCGGTCCAGACCTTCCAGCTTCTGGGCATAGACGGTTGCGTTTTCCCCATAGTCGTCTTTCCGGGCGGGGTCGACCTCGGACAGATTGTCCGCGATGAGCTGAACCACCTCCCTGGCCAGTGCCGGGTCGAGATAGTAATGAGGATCGAACCGCTCGCCCTCCGGGGCCTCGCCACCGGGCTCTATTTGTGCTTCTGGATCTCCCCCGATAAGGGTTATGCCCTCCCCCGCGTTGATGACAGCGACACCCTCGAGATCGGGCAGTATCCTTTCGGCCCAGGGCTCGAAGCCGGCTCCGGAGTAGACAAAGACGTCGGATTGCCGCACGGCAATTATATCCAGTGGCGACGGCTCGAAATCATGGGGTTCCGCGCCCTGCGGCGTCAGGTTGATCACTTCCGCGTGCTCGCCCCCGACTTGCCGCGCGAATTCGGCCAGGGGATAAAAGCTGGCAACAACCTGCATGCGCTCGTCATCCTCCCCGGGCCGCGCGCCGAGATAGGCAACGATCGCCCCCACCAGGATTATCAAAACCGCAATGGCGATGATAAATCTTATGTTCATGACTGGCACCGCTTGCAAACGCCCACGAATTCAACCAGATGAAAATTGACGCGAAAATCCAGCGACCGGAGGACTTCCTCTATCTCCCTGATGCCCCGGGAACAATCCACGTCCTTGATCTCGCCACAGCTTTCGCAAACCGCGTGATGGTGATGTCCCAGAGCTGACAGCTCATATCTTCCCTGCTTTTCGCCAAAGGTGGTCCTGGTCACGAGGCCCGTCTCGAGCATGAAATTTAGGGCCCGGTACACCGAAGTTTTGTGAGGACTGAGACCGCGGTCGCGCAGCAGCGCCGTCAGTTGCTTAACGGATAGCGGTTTCCCGGCCAGGCTCATCTCCTCCATGATCGCTTTTCGCATCTTGGTCAGACGGAAACCCCTGTTTTTCAGATCGGGCGGAAGTTCGAAGGGAGAATTCATGTCGGCCATCTTAATGCAACTCAGTTGCGTTCGTCAAAGCATCCCGGTTCTTCCCGGGATGTGGATCTTTAAACACGCGTCTGATGTGTTTCCATTCTTCAGCCGGTTCGGAAAAAAGACCCGGCAGGCTCCCGGATGGCGAGCATGAGTTTGGAAGTTGACGGGAACCGCGGGCTTCAGGAAACCGTTCAGGCATCCCGGCGCGTACGGATGCCTCAGGGTGGACTATTTCGACTTGCGGACGTCTTCCAGAGCCGCTTTTATATCCCGGGGCAGCGGTTCGCCGGCCGCCAGGAATTCGTGGAGGCGATCGGCCAGCTCCGGATTATTATTGAGCTCGGCCATCAGCCTCCGCATCCTGAATTCGAAGAAGTGCTCCGGTTTTACTCTGAGCGCCCGGGCCAGGATCTTTATGACCTGATCCGAAGGCACCGGCCTGGAACCGCAGGCCAGGTGGTTCAGGTAACCGGCCGAGAGCCGGGTGCGGGTGGCCAGGCGCCGGTAGCTCATGCCGCGCGCCTTCAGGAGCTGGCGCAGGGCATCGGAAAAAGCGAGCCTGGAATTCGGGATTTCGCCGGATGGAGACTTCATGCAAGCACCTGGTTTACATCCCTGAGAAACATCTCTATCTCCCGGCAGGCGGTCTCGATGCTTTCCGCGTCGCTCACCATCTTTATGAGGCGGCTGCCGATGATGACACCGTCGGCGTACTGTGCCACCACCGCCGCGTGCTCAGGCTCCGACACCCCGAAGCCGACAGCCAGGGGTATGTTGGTCTGCTTCCGGACGCGGCCGAGGAAGTCAGGCAGCTGCTCGTCAAGGGAGGCCCTGGCCCCGGTGACTCCGGCAACGGAGACACAATAGATAAATCCCGATGCTTTTTCCGCCACCATCGCGATCCGGGAGTCGGGAGTTGTCGGGGCCACCAGCAGAACCGGATCAACGCCGTGACCGCGGCAGGTTTCGATAAACTCGTCCGCTTCATCAACGGGCAGATCCGGGACTATGATTCCATCGACGCCCGCGTCCGCGGCCGCGGCCGCGAACTTCTCCTGACCGTAGGAAAAAACAGAATTGTAATAAACCAGCAAAACCACCGGCAGCCGGCTGCTGAACTCCCGGGCCAGGCCAAACACGTCATCCGGGATGATTCCCTGTTGGAGGGCCTGCCGGGTGGAAGACTGCACCACCGGACCATCCGCCAGAGGGTCGGAAAACGGCACGCCAAGTTCGATCATGTCCGCGCCGCCCCGGATAAACGCCTCCAATATCAGGCGGCATTCCGGCATATTTGGGAACCCGCCGGTAGTATACGGCATGAGAAGCGTCTTCTGGCCACGGTCTTTGAAGAGCTCCTGGAGCCGGCTCATTCCATGATTCCCAGAGCCCGGGCGGCCTGATGGACATCCTTGTCGCCCCGGCCGCTCAGGTTGATGATTATCAGTCCGTCATCGGGATAAAGGTCTGCCTGCCGCGCCACAAAAGCCACGGCATGGGCGCTTTCCAGGGCAGGGATGATACCCTCGGCCTCCGACAGCAGGGTGAACGCCTCCAACGCCTCGGAGTCGGTTACCGAATCGTAACGCACCTTGCCCAGGTCGTGCAGCCAGGAATGTTCCGGGCCTACTCCGGGATAGTCCAGTCCCGCGGAGATCGAGTGGGCCTCGAGAATCTGACCATGAGGATCCTGAAGCACATAAGAAAGGGAGCCATGCAGCACCCCCTGCCGTCCCCGCCCTATCGAGGCCCCGTGCCTGCCGCTGTCCAGCCCTTCGCCGGCGGCTTCTATGCCGGTGAAATCTATCTCCTCTTCCGCCAGGAAGGGCTCCATTAAACCAAGCGCGTTGCTGCCGCCCCCTACGCACGCAACTATGTGAGTCGGAAGCCTGCCCTCGGTTTCCATGATCTGTTCACGGGCCTCACAGCCGATGACGCTCTGAAAGTCGCGCACTATGGCCGGATAGGGAGCCGGGCCGGCCACTGAACCGATAACGTAATAAGTGTCCCGCACATTCGTCACCCAGTCACGGATGGCCTCGTTCATGGCGTCCTTGAGCGTGCGGCTGCCGGAGCTTACCGGGATGACCTCAGCCCCCAGCAGTTTCATGCGCACCACGTTTAGTTCCTGCCGCTCGATATCCCGTTCCCCCATGTAAATGGCGCAGGGGATGCCAAAGAGAGCGGCGGCTGTGGCCGTGGCCACCCCGTGCTGGCCGGCTCCGGTCTCGGCGATAACCCGATTCTTGCCCATATCCCGGGCCAGGAGCAGCTGCCCCACAGTGTTGTTGATCTTATGGGCGCCGGTATGGCAGAGGTCCTCCCGCTTCAGATAGATCCTGGCCCGGCAGCCGGTCATTTCCTGCAGCCGGCCAGCCTGATAAAGAGGCGTGGGACGGCCCACAAAGGATTTCAGCAGAGCCGCCAGCTCGTCCTTGAAATCCCGGTCATCCTTGAGCCGGTCGTAGGCTTCGGTCAGCTCGTCAAGCGCCGGGATCACAGTCTCGGGCACATAACGGCCGCCATAGGGTCCAAATCTGGAAGTAACGGTCAAAATCTTTCCTGTTCCTGATATCAGGGTAGCGCTAACGGTTGCCCTGCGATTGACGGAGCGTCTCAAACAGCTTTTTCATGCGCTCGGGATCCTTGACTCCGGGGCGCTCCTCTATGCCGCTGGAAACATCCACAGCGAAAGGCGAAACCCGGGTGACCGCTTCAGCCACATTTTCCGGAGTCAGGCCGCCGGAAAGAACCAGCCTGCGGCGGATATCTTCCGGCAGCGCCGCCGCGAGGTTCCAGTCAAACGGCACACCGGTGCCGCCCCGGCGCTCGGGATGATAAGTATCCAGCAGAACCAGATCGGTGTCAAACCGGACAACACTTGCCATCAGATCCCCGCCGGCAACCCTGATGGCCTTGATCACGGCAACCCCGGCGCGCCGCCGCACCTGGAGGCACTGCTCAGGGCTCTCTTCCCCGTGCATCTGCACTCCGGTAAGCCCGCAGCGGCTGACAGCCTCAGCTATCTCCTCCACATCCGCGTTCACGAATACGCCAAAGCGGCCGACTCCAGGGGGCACAGCCTCAGTGATGCCCGCCGCCTGCTCCAGGTCCACCCGGCGGGGGCTCTCCGGAGCCAGGATGACGCCGATGGCCCACGCTCCCAAACCGGCCGCCCGGACGGCGTCTTCCCGGGATGTTATGCCGCATATCTTTATCCTGATCATTCCATTTCCTTCGGCGAGCCTGAGATTATCAGGGCAGATTCAAAACGTTTCCCCGAGGATGGTAG
>JACUUL010000122.1 GCA_014859345.1 Thermoleophilia bacterium | reverse complement strand
TGGCGGGCGAAGTATGGCGGGATGGATGCGTCGATGGTCAGCCAGATGAAGGCGATGGAAGAAGAGAACCGGCGGCTGAAGCGGATGTATGCGGACCTGAGCATGCAGGCAGATTTGCTGAAGGAAGCCCTTGGAAAAAAGTAGATCGGCCATCTCAACGCCGCGAGATGGCCGAAACGGCGGTGGAACGACGCGGGGTCAGCATTGCGCTGGCATGCAGGGCGTTTGGCGTCAGCGAGACCTGCTATCGCTACAGTCCGAAGCTGAAGGACGAGAACGAAGAGATCGCCGATCTTCTGGTCGGGCTGACCGATGCCCGAAAAACTTGGGGGTTTGGCCTGTGTTTTCTGCATCTGCGCAACGTGAAGGGCCATCCGTGGAACCATAAACGCGTCTATCGGATCTACTGTGAGCTGGAGCTGAACCTGCGTATCAAGCCCCGAAAGCGGCTGAAACGGGAGAAGCCTGATGTCCTGGCGGTGCCGGACAAGCCGAATGTGACCTGGTCCATGGACTTTATGGCGGATCGCCTCGGCGATGGGCGAGCTTTTCGGCTTTTGAACGTGCTGGATGACTTCAACCGCGAAGGACTGGGGATCGAGGTCGATTTCTCGTTGCCTGCCGAACGGGTGACACGAAGCCTCGACAGGATCATCGAGTGGCGGGGAAAGCCAGGCACGATCAGGGTCGACAACGGCCCTGAATACATCAGCGAAACGCTGAAAAAATGGGCTGAGAAGCACAAGATTACCATCCAGCACATCCAGCCCGGGCAGCCGCAGCAGAACGCTTATGTCGAGCGCTACAACCGGACGGTCCGGCACGAATGGCTGGACCAATATATCATCGAAAGCATAGAGGAGGCACAGGATCAAGCCACGCAATGGCTATGGACTTACAACAACGACCGCCCCAACATGGGCATCGGCGGCATCACACCCGCCATGAAACTTAAAATGGCCGCGTAAGTTCTACGGATGCACCCCGTTAAAAAGGGGGAGATTACCC
>JACUUL010000027.1 GCA_014859345.1 Thermoleophilia bacterium | reverse complement strand
GCAGCTTATCACTTATAAACCCGGATATGCTGTTCAGACAAACCCGACCACCTCTGATTATCAGAACAACTTTCTCGAATCGACTAATCAAGGATGCTCCTTCCAAGTGCTAGGGCAAAGGCCCAGGGAACCAGTATTCTCTGCCGGCATCATCCTCGCAGGTGGCGTATGTTGTTGCCACGAAACTGCCCACGTTGGGAGCAATGTAGTATTTCAGGGTCACGGCGCTGCCAGCTGCTGGCTGGATGTCGCCTACTGCCAACGGCATCGGGGTTATGCTGTAGACGGTATCGGGCGTGCAGAGGGAAGCCTCAATAGTTGAAGCCAGGGCTGGTCCCGTGCCCGCGTTTCCCATCAGGTGGTCGATGGAAAGATGGCGGTTGTAATAGTCGTCCCAGCTGGCCCAATAGACTCTCTGTATTGACCAGGCAAGCTCGGGCATGTTGGTTGTTGTGGCAGCGACGTTTGAGATTTGCGAATACAGAGCTGCGTCATCGTATTCTATTTGTTTTTATTGAGCCGAATGAGCGCACCAGGCCGTAGAAAATTACTGCACCAGAAAGCGAACCACCGATTGATACCACGATAACAACAATCCAATCGTAAATTCTCAAATCTGCTAACGAAATCCAAAAAGAATCCGATCTCGGAGGTCCGAAGTATTCAAAACTACTTGCAATCAGCCAGCCAATCCAAAGCTTATAAATAACGTCAGTTAATAAGCCAACAGCCGCCCCAACCGTGGCTGCTTTTTTTAAGCTGAATTTAACGGGCTTGATGTTGAATATGACCGCTACCAAAATACCAACAACTAGAAGAATGGGGATTACGGGTATGTAAACGATAAATAGTCCCGCATTTTTTTCCCATAGTGCCAAACCAGACTGCCATAATAGGAAAAAGACTGCAGCCATGACACACCATTTTAGAAAGGCACGGATATTCGTCATATTTCCTTGCCTTGAACTGGAATTATTGTTTACAGTAATGGGCCGGGTAACCAATAGATCCTCCCTGCATCATCTTCACAGGTAGCATAAGTCGTTACGGTGAAGCTGCCTACATTTGTCGGCACGTAATATTTCAAGGTCAAGCCTAAAGAAGAAGATGGGTCGATATCGCCGGCTGCCAGCGGCATGGTTGTAACCACATATACGGTTGCCGGAATGCAGATGGAGTCCTGAACCGCTGCGAATCCGGCAATGCCGGTGCCCGTGTTGCTCATCGTGTAGTCGATGGAAAGAAGCCTGTTGTAATAGTCGTCCCAACTGCCCCAGTAAACCCGCTGGATGGTCCAACCCAGCTCCAGCACTTTTAAATTAAGCGAGCTCTCGCGCGAGTATTCAGATTCAGGCATAGGCTGCGAAAGCGATCCTTGCTGCAGCCCCAAACTTCGGAGATAATGATTTAATGGGGAGTTTGTTATATGGAATGGTTTTGGCTTTTGTAAAGGCCATAGGCTATCAGCGCACTTGATAAAGCCCCTGAAGCAGATAATGAAAAGAAATTCAACCATTCGTTTATGCCAAAGCTAGCAAGATTAGACCAGTAAGTGACTTGTTCTTGCGATTCTCCTAAGCCGCTGAATAGAAACCATCCGACGCTATATTTATAAAAAAAATCTACTAATAATCCGATGACGACTCCGTAACCTACAGCAGCTTTGTCGCTTAAATATTTATTCGTTTGTCGAAAAATTTTTAAAGCTACGACCCCGATCAATAAAAGAATTAATAGGGTTGGGGTATACAGGATGAGGAAGAATGGATGTATTTTTTTAATTAAAAAAATTATGCCTAGCCAGATATAAAAAACCAGGAATGCCTTAAGACACCACATTGTAAAAAGATGTTTTTTGAATCGAGCCTTCGTCATATTGCCCCTTTTTTGCTTTCATGAGCTTTCATGCCAGGGGTCCGGGAAACCAATAGATCCTCCCTGCATCATCTTCACAGGTAGCATAGGTCATTACGGTGAAGCTGCCTACATCTGTCGGCACGTAATATTTCAAGGTCAAGCCTAAAGAAGAAGATGGGTCGATATCGCCGGCTGCCAGCGGCATGGTTGTAACCACATATACGGTTGCCGGAATGCAGATGGAGTCCTGAACCGCTGCGAATCCGGCAATGCCGGTGCCCGTGTTGCTCATCGTGTAGTCGATGGAAAGAAGCCTGTTGTAATAGTCGTCCCAACTGCCCCAGTAAACCCGCTGGATGGTCCAACCCAGCTGTGGCATTTTAGTTGTTGTGGCAGCGACGTTTGAGATTTGCGAATACAGAGCTGCGTCATCATATACCCGTAGCCCAAAGTAGTAAGTGGTGCCGGCCGAAAGACCGTCTACGGAAACAGATTCAGTTAAGCCGGATTCAAGGGGATCGGCAAGCCCGGGAACGGAACTTGCATGTTCCCAATTCTCCTCGGTGACAGGTTCGGTTAAGTAGCGCAGATCGTAGCTTGCCGCTGTGCCGATGGTTCCGTCGTCGCCGGTGGCTGTAAACCTGAGAGTTGCGCTGCCCGAGGTGGTCTCGATTACCTCCAGGTCGCTCACTGCGGCTGGCGCTGTGAAATCAACGATCTTGTTAAGAGAGGCATCGGGCTCTTTAATGACGTCTATCTGCCCATCGCCGTCGTCATCGATTGAGAGGGTAAAGTCCTTGGAACTGTCCAGATTTAGAAATGCCTGCGTCGCTGCCGTGACCTCGATGGCCTGGTATCTGAGGGTGTCTACCTCACCCAGGAGCCTGTCGGGAGCTGTCAGGATCAACTCACAGATTCCGTTCCCGGTGCCTTCTATCTCAATGCGGTAGCTGTCGCTGGCGCTGCCGCCCCGGATTATGATGCTCTTTCTTTCCAGGCCGGGATACTCGAGATAGGCAGCGCCGGGTATTTGCTCATCGATGCCGCCGGAGGCGTTTTTGCCGGTGTGATTTCCCTGTGAATCGTAGATGTGAATATCTACCGGTGATTTTGCCGTGATCTGGACATCGGTTCCTTCGGCATTTTCGTCGTTGCACCCTTCGCAGGCGTCATCCGGCAACCATGTGAAAGGATGTCGCCAACTATGCTGAAAGGCTGGTCCGGGTGAGCCATCGCGGTCACCTTGTCTATAACCTGCCTCGATGCACATCCTTGCATCTGTGAATTCCCCCCACCTTCCCGGAAAATTGAGCCATTCATACGGCTGTTCATATGACTCGGAATCTGACCCGGGAAGTAAGCTCAATTCATAACCGGGTTTCCTGCCGCTGGCGGAAGTTGCATCCCAGCTTATCCAGCTAGGTACGCGTGCAATTGAGTGCTTCCCCTTCTCACCCCCGGCATCAAAATAATTTGCGTGAGAGCCGGCTGCGACATATACAACCGGCCGGTCGCCCTGTCCTTCCACTTTGTCCCAGTTTCGCCATGTGCCGCCGCCGTGCTGGCTGTAGTCGGCGCGGTACGGTTGAAGATCGCCGTTTAGCCTCACCTGCACCAGTTCCCAGTCACCCTCATGGAGTAATTCAGGAAAATTATTAACTGGATAATGAAGCCAGTACTGAATAGCGGTTTCATCGCCTGCTCCATCGGAGCGCTGAACAACTCTCGCATAGACCGTGTTGGGATACTCACTCTGGTGCTTAAAATATGGTTTGGCATACTGGCTCCAGGTTAACCCGTGGTCGATGCGGCAGGAATTTTCGCCCCCGCCGCATGCCACGGCATCGCCCGCCAGATCCATGTAGCAGCCTGGATCGTTGCAATCGGAAGCCAGTTCATCTTTTGAGGGGTTAAGGACGGGTTCAAAATTTTCATCTCCCCACTTCCTCAGATAAGAATCCGGCATGCCAAGCATCATTTCTATCGGTTTGGGATTGAAGATTTCGTTGGGGCCCATTCTCAGTTCCGGTTTGTACCGCTCCGCCAGCTCCCGGGCCCGCTCCCCCATCCGGTTCTGATATATAACCCGCATGCCATCGCGATCATCTGACCAGATTACGTGACCCGAAGAATACGCGGGCCAGTACACGTAAGCGCCGCCAGCGTTTGAGACCGGCTGGGTTATGCCGGTGGTGAGGTCATGCATATAGATCTTTGGTTCCGGCCAGTATTTCCCCCAGACGATAATGTCTCCCTCGATGGAGGGCCTTTCAGCATAATCGCTGCCTGGAAGGTTTATGGTCTGGCCGGTGTTCAGGTCATGGAGGAAGAGGCTGTGGTTAAAGGAGCCGTTTACGGACCAGACGATGCGGTTGCCGCTGATGTCGGGTTGTGCCTGCTGCACGGAACCGCCGTCTGTGGTTATCTGCCTGAGCTCGCCGGTGGCCAGGTTTTTGGCGTAGACGTCGTTTACGGCGGGCCGGCTAAAGTTATATTCGTCGTTGTTTATCCAGACCACCCAGTCGCCGTCGATGGCCGCCTGACCATTTCTCCCCGGGGTGGCCGAGACCGGCACCCTCTCCCCCTGGGTTAGGTCTACCATAAAGAGATCATGGTCCCGGGACCCGCCCTCGCCAAAGACGATCCTGCTGCCAAAGACCGCCGGACCAAACTGGCTTTGGGAGGGGCTTGTGAGGGCGAAAGGGCCGGGGCCGCCCAGATACATGTAGTAGATCTGCTGCGTGCTTCCCACCCGCTGCTGCCAGGCCACCAGGTTCCCGGAGATGGCGGGGTGGCCCTGGAAGCTCATGTCGGGGGTGAGGGCCTGCTCGGCGGAGTCCGGCTGCGAGAGGTCCTTAAGGAAGATGCGCTCCCGGTAGTTGCCTTCGACACGCTGGTCCTGCCAGACGGCGATGTGGCCGCTGATATCCGGTGTCTGCTGGGGTGCGGGGTGGGTGGCAGTCACCGGGGAGTCGGCGCCGAAGACGTAGGCGTCGCCGGGGCTGCCCAAGAGCGGCAGGGAAGCCGGGGAGCTTGCGGGGAAGAAAAGAACAAGCAATAAAGCGGTCAGGATGATGCCGGTGACGTGCCGGCCTGATGATCCGGGCATTTTGACCTTCTTCCTCCGGGATATGCCAGTTGAGCTTTTTAACTTCAGATCATAAATTTATTCACATAAGTCCCCCCGAGTGAATAAGACTTTGGTATGATTTTTCGTATGATTTTTGTTGGACGAATGGGTCCCTAGAGAGGAAAAGACGGGACGCCGGCAAGCGTTTATAGTGTTCAAGGCTGGAGGACCTTGCTAACACTCAAGGGTCAAGAACAGGGCCGGGCAGCCCGGGCCTGCCCCATTAAATCCCCGCTTACGCCAACCGCTTCTTCAGATTCTCGATGCGCTCCACCGGCGACGGGTCGATTCCATACAACAGGGCGAGGTAGAGCGAGACATAATCGCCCAGGTAGGTGCTGGAGAGAATCCTGGCCAGCCGGCTTTTTCCTGAGGTTACGTATTCGCGGATGCCCCCGACGAAGGTTTCCAGCAGATCAGCGGTGATATCCATGCGCTTGTGGTTTTGTGAATGGCTCTGACCGTCCTTGAGGTAGACGACCCGGTAGTCCCCCAGGCGCTCGGGGGGGCGCTCCCAGCCCACCACCTCGTTATGGTTGAGCTCGGGGAACTCGTGCGCGAAGGCCATCGCCTTGGAGTTCTCGTTTATCTGGCATTTCCACCGGTAGGCCGCCGTGGCCGTCAGCTCGGCTCCATATATGACGGGAATCCGGTTCTCCAGTTCCTTCGCCAGCAGCTTGGCCGGATTGCCGGCCGCGGGATTTTCAGGTCCGTACAGATCCCGCAGCTGTCCCAGCACCGCCGCTGTCTCATCGGCGTCGCGCTCTACATCATTCAGGAGTCCCAATTTCTCGAGGCAGGCGGCCACCGGCACTGAGAGCCACCCCATTGCCGCCCTCGGCTGCAGGTTTGCGGGAACAACTATAAGGGGAATCTCCCGCTCGCCGGCAGCTCGGCCTATGGCGCCGCCTGTGGCCACGCAGATGACCCGGCAGCCGCGATTCAGGGCGTCCTCGAGGCAGGAGATGGTCTCCTCGGTGTTGCCGGAATAACTGACCACGAACACCAGGGTGCGGTCATCGATCCAGCCGGGAAGCCGGTAGCCGCGCACCGTCACCATTGGATATTCGAGTCGGTCCTCATAAGAGACGGCAATCACATCACCGCCGATGGCCGAGCCGCCCATTCCCGCAACTGCAATGCCGGTGACCTGATCGAAACCCCCGATGTCCACATCGCCGGCCGCGGCATAGGCCCGCAGGACCTGCTCCGGCAGGTCCGCCACCATGCCAAACTGGTCTTGCGAATCGAGTGAACTTATTAATGAAGCGTCGTCCAGTTTAGTCAAACCGGCTCCCTCCCAAAATTCAGCGTCGCGCCCTTCCAGCAATCATCCAGACTCGGCAGCGTATCTGTTCCGGATTCCTGCTCAAGAAAAGATCTTCCTGCATTGCCCTTGAGAGACGGTTCTTTGCCGTCTCCTTCGCGTGGGCTGGTAACCCTGGCCGCGTCACCGGATAAGGCAATTTCCGGTTAAATATGAGCGGTCACGGACGGGAATCTTTTTAACTTGGAAAGAATGAGTTCCCGGATCTCGTCACGGCGTTCCGGGGTTTTCGCCTCAGCGCGCACCACCACCACCGGAGATGTATTCGAAGCCCTCACCAGGCCCCAGCCGTCCGGAAAGACCACGCGCACACCATCGATGTCTATGACCTCCTGACCGGCGAAATCTTCCTTGAGCGCCTCCACAATCTTGAACTTCTCGTCCTCGCTGGACTCTATCCGCAGTTCCGGCGTCGCGTAATATCTCGGGAAGTCAGACATGATCTGCGAAAGCTTCTCGCCCTTGCGAGCCACGAACTCCACCAGACGGCAGGCGGAATAGATGGCGTCGTCGAAGCCGAAATAGCGATCGGCAAAGTATATATGACCGCTCATCTCGCCAGCCAGCAGCGCCTTTTCCTCGCGTATCTTGGCTTCTATCAGAGAATGGCCCGTCTTCCACATGAGCGGATTGCCGCCATGAGCCCTGATGTCCTCTACCAGGGCCTGGGAGCATTTCACCTCAAAAATGATGGTGCCTCCCGGATTGAACTCCAGGATATCGCGCGCGAACAAAATCATCAGCTGGTCGCCCCAGACGATATCACCGTTATCGGCAACGGCTCCGATGCGGTCAGCGTCGCCATCGAGGGCGATTCCCAGGTCAGCCTTCTCCCTGGCCACCGTGGCGATCAGGTCCTCGAGGTTTTCCGGCACGGTGGGATCGGGGAAATGATTTGGGAAGTTTCCGTCCAGGTCGCAGTAGAGCTCCACGACCTCGCACCCCAGCCGCCTCAGGAGTCCGGGAGCCACTTTGCCGCCCACGCCATTTCCCGCGTCAACGACCACCTTTAGGGGCCGCTCCACATTGATGCCGCTGGCTATATGGTCTGTGTACGCGGGCAGGGGATCAGCCTCCGAGACCTTGCCTTCACCGGAAGCAAACCGGCCGTCCTCGATGATCCGCCTCAGTTTCTGAATCTCGTCGCCGTAAACGGTCCCGTGCCCGCGGCATAGTTTGAATCCGTTGTATTGAGGCGGATTATGGCTACCGGTGATCATGGCTCCGGCCTGCTTGGAATACTCAACGAGGGAAAAGTAGAAGGCCGGGGTGGGCAGTTCTCCCACGTCGATGACATCCACGCCCGTAGAAACCAGTCCCCGCGTGAGGGCCTCGCGGTAAACAAGGGAACTGGGTCGGTTATCTCGTCCGACAAGGGCCTGGCGATAGCCGAATGACTGGATATATGTGCCGTATCCCCTTCCCAGCAGCTCAACGGTCTCCTCGTTCAGGTCCTGGTCGACCAGGCCTCTGACATCGTATTCCCGGAAGATCTGCGGATTGATGCTAGCCAAGCTTTCCCTCCTGCTCCTGCAAGATCAAACCCGTGTGCCGCACGGGCATGAGATCAGATTGCCGTAGTGACGATGTACTATAGCGGATAAGCGCGGGGGCTGCCACTTGCGCAGGCTGCGCCTTCCCCATGTCCCGGTAAAACCCGCCGGAAAGCGGCCTCACATCCGCTGCCGCTTCCGGATCTTTCTTTTGATCAGGGAGCCTCCGCGCGAAGCTGCCCGGAGGGGACCGCCGGCGCGCAGATGATGCCCGATCCTCTCCAGATAATAAGCGAAGCCGGCGTTTGCCTCTGCCCGGGCAGCCGGGCTCAGCACGATCATCTCGCCTTCATCCAGGCTGGCGACAATATCGTCCGCGGCCAGCGGCCTTCCCCCCACGACCTTTCCCTGCGCCAGATCCCGCGCCTGCACCGCCTTCAGGCTTCCCAGTTCCATCAGCTGCGGATGCGTTGCCAGCACGGAATGGCTGAAGACAGCCATATCTGAATCCCTGGCCAACAACTTGATGTTGCGGCGGTTGTAGAAGACGACGGCAAAGCCCGGGTGAGAAGCCTGAGTGATTTCAGGGATTGCCAGAATGACATCATTCGCGCCCGCAAGCGCTTCGGCGAGATCCCAAAGGGAGCCGGCGGGCAATCCGGCATCAAAATCCGGGGGGCCGCATATAACCAGCACTCGCGGGACAGCCTCATTCGCTCTTTCCGGCAGCATTGGCACGCCTTTTAGTGTAAAGGTGAATCCCCCGCTTGTTAAGCGGGTCAGAGTCACCGCCACGCGAGGATGTTTGATAACCGCGCTTGATAAAAGGGAAATATGTTGATACCTTTGCTGCGTCCACTTGGCGGCCATCATGGCCCAGGCCCGGGATAAAGAGACACAAGCTCTTGATATTAAGGCTATCCTGAGAAGAAAATTCACATATTCGAGCCTGATATTGACGATGGTCATTTTTCCCGCCACCCTGGCCGCGTTTGCCAAAGGCGTCTTCATCCCTTCAGACTTTGACCCCTTCAATGATTTTGGCGACAGCTATTCCTGGTCGTATTTCGACCTGGGAGCTTCCGGTTCGTCAGGTATCAAATCGTTTCACGACGGGGTTTTCGACGGCCGTTATATCTATTTCGCCCCGGGGTGGGACGGTGACGGCCTGCACGGCAAGGTTGCCCGGTATGACACCGCTTCGGACTTCTGGAGTTCCGATTCGTGGTCTGTATTCGATTTCGAGATTCCGCTGTTCGGCGGCACCAGCGGCCCGATCGGCGCGGTCTTCGATGGCCGGCATGTTTACTTTGTGCCAAATATGGATGACACACTTGTCCATAATGGCAGAGTCATGCGTTATGACACGGCCATGAACTTCCTTGATCCCGCTTCCTGGTCCATGTACGACGCGGGCGCTACCAGCGGCCTGGATACGAAAGGATACATGGGCGCCGTCTTCGACGGCCGCTATCTTTATTTCTCTCCCCACAGGAACGGCGGCGGCTCTCATGCCAATGTGCTTCGCTATGACACGGCGGGCCACTTCGAGTCTCCGGAGAGCTGGACGGCCTATGATGCCGGCGCCACCGGAGATTTAAACACGAAAGGATACGGCGCCCCGGTATTTGACGGGCGTTATGTTTATTTTTCACCAAACAAAGGCGATGAAGTCCCTCATGGGTATGTCCTTCGCTTCGACACGACGGGGAACTTCACTTCGCCGGCAAGCTGGACGGCTTATGACGCCGGCGATACCGGAGGTTTGAACACAAAAGAGTGCGGTGGCTTCGGCAACAGTATTTTTGACGGCCGGTTTATATATCTCGGCGGGTGTGGCGGGCGGGGTTATTTTCTTTGCCATGACACAACCGGGGATTTCCTCGACCCTGGTTCCTGGTCGGCTTTTGACGCTTCCAACGCGGGAGGATTGACGGATACAGTGGGCTATAAGAGCGCCGCCGTCTTTGACGGCCGCTTCATTTATTACGCCCCTTATGGCAGTCACTCATCCCACCACGGCAAAGTCCTCCGCCACGACACCGCCGGAAACTTCACCAGTCCCGGCTCCTGGTCCGCTTTTGATGCCACGGCGATAAACGCGGACGCAAAGGGATATAACGGCGCTGTTTTCGATGGCCGTTATGTCTATTTTGTGCCCGATGACAATGTCGATCACGGAGTTGGCCCTCACGGTATTTTTCTCCGTTTCGATACGGGTTTCGCCCGCAAAAACGGGCGCCGGCTCATTTGACTATCGCGAAATTTTGCTCTAGTATCCTACCTTGCGCTCGTTTACGGGTTCAGATGATGATGCCATGAAAACTTACGTAGCCAAACCATCAAATATCGAGAAGAAGTGGTTGATCGTCGATGCCAGGGACCAGCGGCTGGGACGCCTGGCCACGCGCATCGCCGATGCGCTGAGGGGCAAGAACAAGCCGCAGTACACGCCCCATATCGACACCGGCGTCTTCGTGGTCGTGGTAAACGCTGAGAAAGTCGCGGTTACGGGCAAGAAGATGGAGGACAAGATTTATTACCGGCATACCGGCTTCCCGGGAGGGCTCAAAAAAAGGACTCTCGCCGAGATGATGGCAAAAAAGCCGGAAGAAGTGTTGCGCCTGGCGGTCAAGGGCATGATGCCCAGAAACCGTCTGGGCAGAGCCCAGCTCAAAAAGCTAAAGATCTACGCGGGACCTGATCATCCGCACCAGGCCCAGAAACCGGAGGAGATGAATCTTGGCTAGATACGAAGCCACCGGAAAACGCAAGTCATCGATCGCCCGCGTCATCCTCATGCCGGGGGAGGGCAAGGTGACGGTCAACAACCGGGCGGTGGACGAATATTTCACCCGGCCCCGGCACCGCACCGAGGTGCGCATGCCGCTGAGCACAACCGGCACCGATGCGCGTTTCGACGTGGTCGCCAATATCACCGGCGGCGGTATCAGCGGCCAGGCAGGGGCGCTAAGACATGGCATCGCCAGGGCTTTGCTTATAGCAGACGACTCCCTGCGCAAGGAGCTGAAAGTGGGCGGATTCCTCACCCGCGATTCAAGGACGGTCGAACGCAAGAAAGCAGGTCTCAAGAGCGCCCGCAAGCGGCCGCAATTCTCAAAACGCTAAGCCTGGGGCGGCGGACGCCGCGAACCGGCAATTCATGCGATGGCGGCATATCCGCCATCTTTTTTTGTTCCCGCAGCCTCTCATAACTGAGGAACCGCGCGACGAAGGGGGCGAATTGTCGCCGAAACAGCCGAATCCTCAGTCTCCACCAGGCCCCCCGGATCAGTCCCCCAGGCCAAACCAGAACGCTAAAAAATCAAACTCGTGTCTCTCCCGCCGTTAGGATAAGATTTTCGGGATGCCAAGACTGACGGTAGATCTTTCCCGGATTGAAGACAACGCCCGCCTGGTTGCGGAAATGTTAAGGCCGCGGGGGATCAGGCTGGTGGGTGTGACCAAGGCATGCCTGGGAGATCCGCGGGTGGGCGCGGCCATGCTGGCCGGGGGAGCAGCGGCACTGGCCGATTCCCGGGTTTTGAACCTGGCGCGCCTCAGGCGCGGCCTGCCCGGCGCCGAGCTGCATCTGATGCGCTCGCCGGTGGACGGCGATGATGACAGCCTGCGGGCCGCCGGCCTCTTCTTCGTATCCTCCGCGGCCCAGGCCGAAAGGCTGCTTGATCTGGCGCCATCGGGGACGCCAGTCGAGCTTTGCCTGATGCTGGATACCGGGGACGGGCGCGAGGGCGTGCCCCGGGGGCTTGTTGCCGGCGAGGCCGCCCGGGTGGCTGCCTTAAAAGGCGCCCGGTTTTCGGGACTGGCCACCAACGCAGCCTGCGCCCGGCCGCAGGCACCCTTGGAAACCGCCCTGGACGTGTTTACAGCCGCAGTGGCGGAGGTCGTCGGCGAGTTTCAGGAGCAGTCCCCCGGCGATCCTGTCGATAAGCATTCCGGCCCGGGCCTCCCCGTCGTCTCGGCCGGAGGCTCGGGTCTGCTGAGGCTCCTGGCCGGCAGCGATGATTCCGGCGAAGACTGCCCTGACACTGAAGGCTCGGAGGCAGGGCCGTGGCGTCATCCGGCTTTTGATATGATGACCGACTTTAGGTGTGGAGAGGCGATTCTTCTCGGCCGGATTCCCGGCGGCTCTCCGGAACGGTTCCTGCCGCAGGCCCACCGGGACGCTTTTGTGCTGGAGGCGCCGATCCTGGAAGTGTTCGATAAAGGCGGTGGAGTTCAGGCCCTGGTGGGATTCGGAGTTCAGGATGTGGGCCACGGGCCATTGACTCCCCTTGATCCAGGCGTCTCGCCGGCCATCCTGACCAGCGACTATCTTGTTGTCAGCTGCTCGGGGGCAGCCGGCGAATGTGCTCCTTTCAGGCCGGGGAGCCGCCTGAGATTCGTTCCCGGCTATTACGCGCTGCTGGCGGCCATGACTTCGCCATACGTGGAGAAGGAATACATTTCCGAGAACCGGGATTTTGCCCCGGCCATAGAACCCCGGGGGAATGATCATTCATTTCCCCCGGATAATCCCAGGGAGTGAGGATTATGGAAAGCTACCGCAAGGAACTATGGTTCAACACCCCCACCCGCCGGGCATTCATCAACATCACGCCCGAGGTAGAGGAGGGACTGGCCGAGAGCGGTATCGCCGAAGGGCTGGCGCTGATAAATGCCATGCACATCACCGCCTCCGTCTTTATCAATGACGATGAGGCCGGCCTGCATGAGGACTACGAAAACTGGCTGGAGAAGCTGGCGCCCCACGAGCCTGTAAGCGGGTACCGGCACAACCTGACCGGCGAGGACAACGGTGACGCGCATCTGAAGCGGCAGGTAATGGGCCGCGAGGTGGTGGTGGCGGTAACCGGCGGCCGCCTGGACCTCGGCACCTGGGAGCGGATCTTTTACGGCGAGTTCGATGGCCGGAGGCGCAAGCGGGTATTGGTAAAGATAATAGGCGAGTGACTTAACAGAGAGGAAACCATGCGTGACCTCCATCCGGTCATACATGCCCTGATTGCCGCCGGCTTCACCTGGGGGATGACGGCCCTGGGCGCCGCCGTCATCTTCGTCTCCCGGGAGCTCAAACGCCGCACGCTCGACGTCTCGCTGGGGTTTGCCGCCGGAGTCATGATTGCGGCCAGTTTCTGGTCGCTGCTAGCGCCGGCCATCGAATTGTCGGGCGGGGGCATTCTACCGAACTGGGGGCCCGCGCTCGTCGGCTTTGCCCTGGGAGGGCTCTTTCTGCATGGCGCGGACCAAATCCTGCCGCACCTGCACCTCCGCGCTCCCGTGGAAGAGGCCGAAGGCGTCAGGACCTCGTGGCGGCGCAGCACCCTGCTGGTGCTGGCCATCGCACTGCATAACATCCCTGAGGGATTGGCGGTGGGGGTGGCGTTCGGGGCTGTGGCCGCTGGCATGCCCACCGCCACCTTTGCCGGCGCCATCGCCCTGGCGATCGGGATCGGGATCCAGAACCTTCCCGAAGGCCTGGCTGTTTCAGCGCCGCTCAGGCGGGAGGGCATGTCCGCGCGCCGAAGCTTCTGGTACGGACAGCTGACCGGCGCCGTCGAGCCGGCGGCGGCCGTCATCGGAGCGGCGGTGGTCGTCGTGGCGCAACCGTTGCTGCCGTACGCGCTGGGGTTTGCCGCCGGCGCCATGATCTTCGTGGTTGTAGAGGAAGTGGTGCCCGAATCGCAGCGCGGCGGCAACGCCGATCTGGCCACCATGGGCGCCATGCTGGGGTTTGCGGTGATGATGGTGCTGGACGTGGCGCTGGGATGATGTCCGGTTTTGATTCGAGAGACAAAGTTGAGGAGGAAGTGGCGGCGTGGCTCGAAAAACGGGTGTCGGTCGGGCGTTACCTGCACAGTCTCGGGGTGCGCGAGGCCGTGACCGGCCTCGCGCAAAAGTATGGCGTCGATCCCCGGCCGCTCCGCCTGGCCGCCCTGTTTCACGACTGCATGCGGGAACTTTCCGGCCCGGAGCTGCTTGCCCTTGCCGCCAAATGGTCGGTAAAGGTGCGTGATGTGGACCGGCAAGCCCCCGTGCTGCTCCACGCAAGGCTCGCCGCCGAGCTTGCCCGTCGCGAGTTCCGACTGGCAGATCCCAGAATGGTCAGCGCCATCGAGTATCACACCACCGGGAACCGCGGCATGAGTCTCTCTGACAAGCTTTTCTTCATCGCCGACCATATCGAGCCGGGCCGCGATCACCCCCTGGTGCTGAAGCTGCGCCTGGCCGCCTATGAAGATGTGGACCGCGCCGTGCTCGAGTCCATCAGGATGAGCGAACGCCACCTGCGCTCGGCGGGAGCGGTCATCGATCCCGAGACGATCAGGCTGAAGCAGCACCTGCAGGAAAATATGGGCGGCGCGGGATCCGGTAATGGGGCGTGAGCCATATCACATGCACGGCTGAGGCCCGTCATCGCACCCCGGGCAGCGTCCGGGCAAAATGATTATATGGATCCCTGGACCAAAATACTGTTCCCGCACTTGCCGGCATGAACACCGAAGACCTCAGCAAATGGCGCTGTCCAGGCATCTTCCGCGAGATTGAATTCCTGGCCTGTCCCGGCTGCGGCGATGAAGTCGAGTTCTTTCCACAGGACGTGGTAATGGCGTGTCCCGGATGTGGAAAGGAGCTCACGCGGCACTCTGAGGCCTGCATCTCGCACTGCCCCGCCAGGCAATCCTATTGCTACCGCCAGATGGTCCGCAGTCAGGCTGTGAAGGCGCTCAGCGAGGAAGGCGGGGGTTCCTGACGGCTGGCCGCGGGTCCCTGTTGACCTTTCCTCAGGCGCGGTCTCTGAATCACCACCACGCGCGAGCGTACCTGAAAGCGATTATCCGCTATAATCTTCTTCTGTCACCGGACTGGCGTCCAAACGCCGTGACCAGGATCCTCTGGCATGCAAACAACGGGAAAGGCGGCATGACCCGCAGATATTTCGGCACGGACGGCATCAGGGGGGTGGCCAATCAATTGCTCACCGCCGACCTGGCCCTGGCGGCCGGCCGGGCCGCCGTGGCTGCCCTGAACCAGAAACAGCCCCGCATACTCATCGGCCGGGATACCCGGATTTCCGGGCCCATGCTGGAGGCGGCCCTGGTGGCGGGCATCTGCTCCGCGGGCGGGCAGGCGGTGCTGGCGGAAGTAATACCTACCCCGGCGGTGGCCAGCCTTGTGGTAAGCGAGAGCCTGGACGCGGGCGTCGTGATATCGGCATCCCATAACCCTTACCGGGACAACGGCGTCAAGTTTTTCGGTCCGTCCGGCTTCAAGCTCACCGACGCGCAGGAAACCGAGATGGAGTCTTTTCTCTCGCGGGCCGGCTCCTTCACGCCGGCGCCGGAACCGGGCCCGGTGCGCCGGATCGCCGGCCCGGGGGAAAGGTACGTCGACAACGTGCTTTCCCATTTTGATATCGATCTTTCCGGACTCAAGCTTATTCTGGACTGCGCCCACGGCGCCACCTGGGAAACTGCCCCCATGGCGCTTCGCCGGCTGGGAGCCGAGGTGACCGTCGTTTGCGCCCGGCCCGACGGATTCAACATAAACGAAGGCTGCGGATCAACCAACATCCACACCCTCCAGGAAAAAGTCCGGAACGATGGCTTCGACGCGGGCTTTGCGTTCGACGGTGATGGCGACCGCGTCATTGCCGTGGATTCCCGGGGCGAAGTGGTCGATGGCGATTTCATCATGGCCATTTGCGCCAAGCATCTTAAGCAAAAAGGCAAACTGAAAAAAGACACCGTCGTCACCACCGTAATGACGAACCTGGGATTCCATCTGGCCATGAAGGAGCTGGGAATCCGGTTATTGACAACCGCCGTGGGGGACCGTTACGTGTTGGAGGAGATGCTCGCCGGAGGCTACAATCTGGGAGGAGAGCAATCCGGCCATATAATCTATCTTAAAACAGGGACGACGGGCGACGGTCTGGCGACGGCCCTGCTGCTGCTCGAGGTGATGACAGACAGCGGTCAGCCGCTTGACGAGCTGGCGCGGATCATGACCCGATTCCCTCAGAAACTCGTCAACGTGCAAGTGGAAAATATGGAGGAGCTGCGGCACGCCCGGGAAATATGGGACCAGGTGGACGAGGAAACCGCCCGGCTGGGAAACGAAGGGCGTGTTCTGGTGCGCGCCTCCGGGACCGAGCCGGTGGTGAGGGTGATGGTGGAGGCGGAAACAGCCGGCATCTGCGACGACGTCAGCAGCCGTATCGTGGCCGTGGTGGAAAAAACTCTGGGCACTGTCTGATGCCGGGAACTTCCCGGCGCCTGCATTATTCGAAAGCGGCAAACTTGAAACTGGATAAAAGAAGCTAAAAACTGGAAACTCAATCATGTGCGGCATCATCGCCTATGCGGGACACAGATCCTGCGCGAATCTTTTATATGAGGGACTGAGGAAGCTCGAATACCGGGGTTATGACTCGGCGGGCCTCTCCGTCTTAAGCGGCGGCGAGATCAAGGTGATCCGCGCCGTGGGAAATCTGGACAGCCTTCAACGAGAGCTTCGTGACAACGGCTGTTCCGATGGACGCACGGGACTGGGCCATACCAGGTGGGCCACCCACGGGCGCCCATCAACGGAGAATGCCCATCCGCACACTGATTGCACCGGCAGCGTCTCCATCGTCCTCAACGGCATCGTGGAGAACTATATGGAGCTGAAAGAAGAACTTACCGGGGCAGGGCATGTCTTTGCCTCGCAGACCGACGCCGAGGTGGTCGCGCACCTTGTGGAGAAGCACTATCAGGGTGATCTGCTCAAGGCTGTACGCTTGTCCATAGGCGATATAAAAGGCCATTTCGCCATCTGCGCCATGCACAGCGCCCATCCCCGGCTGGTCGTGGGAGCCCGCAAGGAGTGTCCTCTGCTGGTGGGCCTGGGGAAGGGAGAGACGTTCATCGCCTCCGCTATTCCCGCCTTTCTTTCCGAGACTCGCGACGTCAAAATCATCGAGGACGATGAGCTGGCAGTGGTGACGCCGGCCGGTGTGGAGATCCTGGATCTGGACCTTAGGCCTCAGGACCGCGAGATCACCAGGATAAACTGGGACGCCGACGCCGCCGAGAAAGGTGGTTTCGAGTCTTTCATGCGCAAGGAAATCTATGAGCAGCCGGGCGCGCTGTCAGACACTCTGGCCGGAAGGCTTGCAGAAGACGGCCGGGTGGTCATCGAGGAGATGGCAATCACCGGCAAAGAGCTTGCCGGCATAGACAATGTTTACATAGTCGCCTGCGGCACCTCCTATCATGCCGGCCTGGTCGGCAGATACTTTCTGGAGAAATGGGCCCGGGTGGCGGTGGCGCTGGATGTGGCCTCGGAGTTCCGTTACCGCGATCCGGTGCTCTCCCCATCGACCCTGGTGGTTGGAATCTCCCAATCCGGCGAGACCGCGGACACGCTGGTGGCGTTAAAACAGGCCCGGGCCCTGGGCGCCAGGACAGTCGCCATCACGAACATCATGGGAAGCCAGATCACCAGGGACGCCGAAGGGGTGCTGTACACCCGTGCCGGACTGGAGATCGGCGTGGCCGCCACCAAGACGCACATCGCCCAGATAGCCGCCCTCCAGCTGCTGGCGCTCTACCTGGCCCAGTTGAAGCAGACCATGTCTCCGAAAGAGATCGCCGGAATCGCGCAGGAGATGGCTGCCATCCCCGACCTGATGCGGAGCTACCTGAAGAACGAATCAGTTACCCATGAGATCGCCAAACGCTACTATAAAAAGCCGTTCTTCTTGTACCTGGGGCGGGGCGTTGGCCTGCCGGTCTGCCTCGAGGGGGCCCTGAAGCTCAAGGAGATCTCCTACATTCCCACAGAGGCCTATGCCGCCGGAGAGATGAAGCATGGCCCGATCGCCCTGTTGGACAAAGGCTCGCCCGTGGTGGTTGTGGCCACCGATGGGCACGTATACGAGAAGGTGGTCTCCAACATCGAGGAAGTGCGGGCGCGCGACGCTGCGGTGATCGCGGTCGTCAGTGAAGGCAACGAATCTGTCAGGCATCTGAGCGAGGACGTCATGTGCGTGCCCAGGACCTCGGAGATGCTCTCGCCGCTGCTGTCGGTCGTGCCCCTGCAGCTGCTTGCCTACCATATCGCCCAGCTCAAGGGCTGCAATGTGGACCAGCCGCGCAATCTGGCCAAGACAGTGACGGTGGAATGACAGTGCTGATTGGAATAGACGTAATCGAGAACGAGCGCTTCGCCAGGGCCATGCGGCGGCGCCCGCGGATCCTCAAGCGTGTTTTCACCCCGGCCGAAAGGGAATATTGCCTTGCGAGGCCCGACCCGGTCCAGCACTTCGCCGCCCGTTTCGCGGCCAAGGAGGCGGTAGGGAAAGCCCTGGGAACCGGTGTCGTCTCCTGGCAGGAGATCGAGATCAGGTCGGAGGGCAGGCCGCGCGTGCGGATAACGGGCAGGACGCGGCGGGTGGCCGAGAACGCCGGCGCCAGCGGATTGTCAGTTTCCATGAGCCATTGCGGAACGGTTTCCGTGTCCGTGGCCGTGGCGCGCGCAACCGGCTCGATTGACTGATTGATTGATTAATCCAAAGCAGGGAACGGGGGTTTGTTGAATCGGGAACCGGAAACCGTTTTGGGTCCTCCTCTCCTGACCGCCGGACAGATGCGGCGCGCCGATGCCGCGGCAATCAGAAAGTGCGGCATCCCCGGCGCGGTGCTCATGGAGCGGGCCGGCATGGGCGTGGCTGAATTCCTTCTGGAAAATTTCTGCACTCATCACTGCTTCGTGATCCTGGCCGGGAAAGGCAACAACGGCGGTGATGGCTTCGTCGTAGCGCGGCACCTGCTTCAGGCCGGCGCGGAGGTTGCCGTTTTTGCGGTGGCCAGGCCATCCGAATACGAAGGCGACGCGCTTCTCAATCTGAAAATACTGGGCAGAACAGGTTTAAAAGTCATTCATGCCCCTGCCGCGGCGAAGCTCAGGCAAGCGCTCGAAAAAGATTGTGTCATCGTTGATGCCGTGTTCGGCACCGGGTTCTCCGGAGAGCCCCGGGGGAAGGGAGCCGCCTTCATCGAGGCTGCTGCCGATGCCGCCGAGAAGCACGGTGCGCCGGTTGTCGCCGTTGACGTCGCATCCGGCGTAAACGCTTCCACTGGCGAGATAGCCGAAACTGCCCTTCCCGCCGACGCCACCGTCACCTTTCACCGGCCCAAGGTCGGCCATTTCGTGGAACCGGGCGGCTACTTTTGCGGAGATCTCATGCTGGTCGACATCGGCATCCCGAAATTGGCCGAGGTCAGCGCCGATCATTTTCTTGCCGGCGCCGCCGGCTTGGCCGGGGTTATTCCACCAAAACTGGAGTATCACCACAAGTTCAGCGTGGGCCGGGTGCTGGTCGCCGGGGGCTCCACCGGCATGACCGGGGCCGCGTGCCTTACGGCCGAATCTGCTCTCCGGGCCGGCGCCGGGGTGGTCACCTGCGCCGTGCCCGAAACGTTAAATCCGATCTTCGAACAAATGCTGCTGGAGGTCATGACTCTGCCTGCCGCAGACACCGGCGACGGACATCTGGACCGGGAAGCGCTGCCACAATTGCTCGAGGCGTCCACAGCCGCCGACTGCGTGGCCCTGGGCCCCGGCCTGGGCCGCCGGTCTGCGACCATGTCCCTGGCCGCCGGGTTCCTGGCCGAATCCCGACAGCCGGTAGTGCTGGACGCCGACGGCCTCCATTCCGTGTCGGGCAAGGCCGGCCGGCTCAGGCGCCGCCATGCGCCCACTGTTCTCTCTCCGCATATCGGCGAGCTTGGCCGGCTGCTCGGGGTTCCGGCCGCGCAGGTTGCCTCTCACCGTCTGGCTCATGCCCGCGAAGCGGCCAGGAAGACGGGGTCGGTCGTGGTTCTCAAGGGGTCTGCCACCATCGTCACCGACGGACGTATCGTTTACGTCAACCCAACTGGCAATCCGGGACTGGCCACGGCTGGAGCGGGCGACGTCCTCACGGGCGTGATTGCGGCGCTGGTGGCCAAGGATGTAAACCCCCTGGAGGCCGCCGTGGCCGCTGTATACATCCATGGAACCGCTGCCGATCTCTTTGCCGAAGATGCCGGCCGGGACAATCTGATTGCCTCGGACCTGATAGACTATCTGCCGCGCGCCTTCGCAGGCATTCATGAAGATTTCGAAGGCAGCCGCGAGGAATACAGTTAACAGGAAAGGAAGCATAGTGAAAGAGCTGACCGCGGCCGAAATAATGCAGACCAAAGTCTTCACTATCCACCAGGACGCCACGATTGGAGAGCTGTCCGCCCTCCTGTCCAAAAATCATATCAGCGGCGTGCCGGTTGTCGATGACGACAACCGGGTTGTGGGGATAGTCTCGGAGGGAGATCTGGTCTCCCTTGACGCCGACATCCATTTTCCTCATTATATCGAGCTGCTGGGCAATATCATCTACCTGGAAAGCGTCAAGAAGTACGAAGAGAGGCTTGCCCAGGCCGCGGCCGCCCGGGTACGAGACATAATGACAAAAAATGTCAGGACTGTGCAAAAGGACACCACGCTCAGCGAGATTGCCACTCTCATGACCGAAAAACAGGTCAACCGCCTGCCGGTTCTGGATGGCGACGTGCTGGTGGGAATAGTCGCCCGCGCCGATGTCGTGCGGGCATCAGCCAGGAAGTAAGACCTTTGCACCGGGCGCTGGCCACAGTCGATCTGGGCGCGGTAAGGCACAATGTGGCGGCGCTAACCGGCCGGCTTACGCAGGACACTTCCCTGATGGCCGTGGTCAAGGCCGAAGGATACGGTCACGGCGCGGTTCAGGTGGCCAGGGCCGCCATCGGCGCCGGGGCCAGGTCCCTGGGGGTGGCCACAGTGGCCGAGGCCGCCGCACTCAGAGAAGCGGACATCGACAGCCGTTTGTTGATAATGGGTCCGCTAACCGGAACCGAGCTGGACCGGGCCTTTGACCTGGACGTGGAAATAATTGTCTGGAGCCTTCCTTTCCTGAAGAGCCTGGTGCGCAAGGGCCATGCCCGCGACAGGCAGATCAGGGTGCATGTCAAGGTAGATACCGGCATGCGCCGGCTGGGTCTCTATTTACGGCAACTGGCCGACTACCTCGACTCCATAGAGAGCGAACCGGAAGCCGAGCTGGCCGGGGTCATGACCCATTTCGCAACTGCCGACGACGACGAGGATTTCTTCCGCTACCAGCTGCGCGCTTTCGAGGACGCGGTGCAAGTGGTTCTGCGCACCGGCGTCAGGCCCGAATTCCATTGCGCGAACAGCGCCGCCGCCATCCGGTTTCCGGAGACTCACTTCGACATGGTGCGCTGTGGCATCGCCGTATACGGCCTCTCACCTTTCCAGAAAGATCCGCTTGCCGACGGACTCAGGCCCGCTTTGAGCCTTGCCTCGTTCATCGCCGACATCAAGGTTTTGGCTGCGGGCGACGCTGTGGGATACGGCCGCACCTGGACGGCGGCCAGGGACACGCATGTCGGGGTGGTGCCCATCGGTTACGGCGACGGTGTCAGCCGCCGCCTGTCAAACCGGGGTCAGGTGCTGGCGGGCGGCCGTCCGCGCGACATCGTGGGCCTGGTGTCCATGGACCAGCTCACTATCGACCTGGGCCCCCAGCCTGACGTCGGTCCCGGCGAGGAAGTGGTGCTGATCGGCAGCCAGGGAGGGAAATTCATCCGCGCCGAGGAGATGGCTGCCATGCTGGATACCATTAACTACGAGGTCGTATGCAATCTCTCGCAGCGGGTGGAAAGAAAATATTGCCAATAGCCGCCAAACTGGAAATGCCGGCGCTCTCGCTCGTAATGGATTTCCTCAAAAAAAAGCAGGCCAGGGCGTGGCTTGCCGGCGGCACGGTGCGAGACCTTTTAAGAGGCGGGCGCCCCTGGGATGTGGATCTGGTCACCATTGGCGATCCGGTTCCTCTGGCCCGTGAATTTGCCGACTCGATCGGCGGCAGTTTCTTCGTCCTGTCGGAGGAGTTCTTGACCTGCCGGGTGGTGGACATCGGCCACGTGGCGGATGCCGGAAGGCCGGCCGGCAGCTTGGACAACCAGACCCCCACCCCGGAAAGCCGCGGGCGGTTCCCGGATCATGGGCCCACCGCCACCTATGACTTCGCCGCCTGCCGGGCCGGCTCGATCGAGGCCGATCTCGCGCTCCGCGATTTTACCGTTGACGCCATGGCCATCGAGTTGCCCGACGGAGAAAGAATCATCGATCCGCTCTCGGGCCAGGCCGACCTGAAGGCGGGCCGGCTGGCGGCGGTAAGCCGGGATATTTTCCGGCACGACCCGCTGCGTATGCTGCGCGCTCTCAGACTGGAAAAAACAACTGGCTTGGCGATCGACCCCAGCCTGGAAAAGCTGATCCGCGAGCACCGCTCACTGGCCGCCGACCCGGCTCCCGAGCGGGTCTTCCCGGAACTGGCCTGTCTGCTTGAACCCCCGGGGGCAGCCAGAGGGGTGCGGCGGCTGGACCGCCTGGATCTGCTCCCGGTTCTGTTCCCCGAGGTGCAGGCCTTGAAAGGCGTGGCCCAGAATGAATACCACCACCTCGATGTCTACGAGCACTCACTGGCCAATTGCGAGGCCTTGGAGCGCATAATCGCGGACCCGGAGCGGTACTTTCCCGGACAGGCAAAGAGGCTTGAAGGGAGGAGCCGCCGCCGGTTTACAGGCGGCGTCAGCTGGGGATTCGTACTGTGTTTTACGGCCGTCATGCACGATATTGGCAAGCCGGAAACCAAGTTTATCGATGAAGGCGGCCAGGTCCGTTTTTTCGAGCACGACCGCCGGGGAGCGGTGATGGTTGCCGGCATCCTTGGCCGCCTGAAGGCCAGCGCCGAAATCACCGGCGCCATTTCTTTTTTAGTGAGAAAGCACTTGCGTTTCGAGGGGCTCATCCAGCAGCCGGTGCCCAGCGAGCGGGCGCGCCTGCGCTATCTGCGGGCCACAGAACCCTACTCGCCCGAGGCCATCGTGCTCTCGGTCTCCGACCGGCTCTCGGTCCGCGGCCCCCTGGTGACAGAGGCTGATGTGGAAAGGCATCTCCAGCTGGCCCGCGAGATGATGTCAGCCGCCTTCGCGGAAGCCGAGAGTGAGCCTCCGCCCCGCCTTATCGGCGGCGACGAGCTCATGGAGGAGCTGTCCCTTGGGCCAGGTCCACTTATCGGCAGGCTTCTGGAACGCGTCCTCGAGGAACAAAAGCTGGGGAACATCAGTACGCGCGAGGAAGCCCTTGAAGTCGCGTCCGGCGCCCTGCAGGAAGAGCAACCGCCTGGCACGAACGATCAGGATCCATGAAAGCAGGCGAAAAATACCGTCTGAGAATTCTTCCGGCCGGCCGTAACAGCCGGATGGCAGAGCTATCAGACAGTTCCGGGATTGTTCTCAAGTACATCTATTGCGCTCATAACCTTTCGGGAGACAGCGATGGCCTGGAGTTATTGATCCGGCATGATTTCGAATCGATGGAAGCCGATGAATTTGCTGCCAAATATGACTTGCCAGAGTCTCCGGCGAACACCGGGACTGGAGAGATCCGGGAATAACAGGAGGCCCGGCCGGAAGCCATATCCCTCAAGGCTAAATCCCGCAATTCGGGAAAAGGGATGCCCGCAGACTTTTAGATTCCAGCAAAGTCAGAACTGGCGCGCTTCTTGTTCTTTCATGAGGTTGACAAAGATGCAGACAACTTCCGGATCGAACTGGCTGCCCGATCCCCGCTCCAGCTCTCTGACAGCCTGTGATACAGACCGTGTCTTTCGGTACGGACGTTCGCATATCATGGCCTGATAGGCATCGGCCACCGCGATAATGCGGGCCGCGAGTGGAATACGGTCACGGGCCAGGCCATCCGGATAACCAGCTCCGTCATAATGTTCGTGGTGATGGCGAATGGCGGGCAGGAACCCTTCCAGGCTGGCGATGTGCTGTATGATGGCGGTTCCTACCTCGGGGTGGGCCTTGATCTTTTCCCACTCGCTTTCGGTAAGATGTTCGCGTTTGTTCATGATCTCCAATGGTACGCTCACCAATCCGATGTCATGCACCAGTCCCGCGACCCTGATGCGATATACTTCCTCCGCTGACAGGCCCATGCCTGTAGCGATTTCCGCCGCCAGCCTTGCTACAGACTCGGCCCGCCGCTGGCAAAGGGAGCCCAAGCCGTCAACTGTCTGCGCCAGCGTCTGCAGGGGGTCAAGGCTGAGCTCATTCCGCGCCAGATCCGCGAGAGGAAACTGGCTGTAGCCGTCCTCTTCCTCATGAAAAACTGTCACGCGGTTGCCGCCCTGGCGTTTGCCGTAATACATGCACCAGTCAGCCTTGTCGATCAGTTCTTTGATCTGGGCTGCGTCGTCCGGATAACTGGCAACCCCGATGCTTGCTGTTACCGGTGCGCCGCTTCTGGATTTGGTCTCGAAGACAAAGTCCGCCACCCGGCGCCTGATGCGATGGGCGATGATCTGGGCGCCGGAGCTGTCGGTTTCCGGCAGAATGATGGCAAACTCCTCACCGCCATAGCGGGCTGCAACATCGATCGAGCGTTTGGAGCCGGTGATGATGAGGGCAACGTCCTTGAGAGCCCGGTCGCCAAGGCCATGGCCGTTAAGATCGTTGAATGCCTTGAACTTGTCCAGGTCACAGAATATCAACGACAGGGGTTTCCGGCTGCGGCAGGTGCGTTCGATCTCTTCGTTCAGGCGGGTATAGAAGTACTTCTGATTATAGAGGCCTGTAAGGCCGTCGGTGATTGCCTCCTCCTGGGTCCTTTTGAAAATTTGGGCATTTTGAATGGCGATGGCTGCCTGATTGGAGAGGATGGACAGGACAGAATGCTCGTCCGTTCCGTACGTCTCAGCCGTTTTGCTGTATACATAGAAAACTCCAAGCCGCCGCTTGCCCACTTTGAGCGGCAGGCAGATAAAAGCGCTGATTCCTTCTTCATGGGCCAGCTTGCTCGGTTTGTACGACGCATGGACGCCGTCGCTGAACACCACACGGTCGCCCAGAAGAACCTGCTCGGCAAGCCCGCCCGGTCTGAACTGCATCCTTTTCACGAAGGCGTCGCTCAAGCCCCTGGTATAAGTCTCTGTGAAGGCGCGGAGCTGTCCATCATAAAGAGCTATGGCGGCGGCCTGGGAGTCCGTAAGCTCCATTCCCTTCTCCATGACGATATCCACGACGCGCTCCCAGTCCAGCTCGGAGCTTATGGCCAGAGCTATGTCGGAAAGGCTGGTGAGCTGGCGGATCTTTTGCTGAACCGAATCGGCCATGAGGTTGAACGTCCGCGCCAGATCGGCTATCTCGTCCCGGGTATCGATATGCACGCGCCGGCTAAGATCGCCCTGGGTCATGGCCATGCTGGCGTTCTTCAGCTCGTTTACCGGCCGGCAAAACCGCTTGACTGTCGCTCCGATGATTATCAGGCTCAGGGCCAGTCCAGCCGCCGCGGCCAGAGCCAGGTGGGCGCCTTCGACGCGTAGGGATGCCAGCAGGCCCAGCCCGGAGTATATCGCTATAACAGCGGCGAACCCGGCCAAAAGCCTGGTGCCAAGATGCTTGCATGCGCGGTTGCCATGGGCAGCAGTCATCGATTTGAAGTCCCTGCCGAAAAATCCGTGGTTTTAGCTTGAAATGCGTTCTGTCTTCGATACAAACGTATCGGCAGGAGGATATTTCTGCTTGACCTGACGGTAGCAAGTATCAGGAGAATAGCAACCGGCGCCGGATTCGCGTCTTTCGGCCTTTACTCCGAAACTTCCGCTCCCAGCACGTCGCGGATGTGCGCCAGGGCAAACCTGTTGACTTCATCGCCATCGTGTCCGGGGGCGTCGTAAGTCTCCACGCAGAACCGCGGCACTATGACACGATAGTCACGGTTCCTGAGGCTTTCGGTCGTATGCAGCACGCAAATATCGGTGCATACTCCGGCAAGAATTACCTCGTCCGGCCCGAAATCGGCGAGCTCCTTTTCCAGGGTAGTTCCGAAAAAGCCGTCGAATTTTGTCTTGGGAATGAGTGTTGCGTTCTCGGTGTAGGGCATGAGCTCATCCACCACCAGCGTCTCATCCGTGCCGCGGATGCAGTGGGGAGGGAACATCTTGAACTCGGGGTCATCAGGCTCGTGGTTATCATGAAGAAAGATGATTTTGGAGCCCGCTTTTATCTCATGCTTGAGGTGTTCTTCCACACATGGCAGAATGCGCAGCATCCTGGGACTGGCAAGGTTTCCGAATTTAAGAAACCCGTTGATTGCATCCGCGATAACCATTGCCCGTTTCACGGAAATCGCCTCCTTTGTTTATTCGACCAGATCCATTCTCTCGTTGGGCCTGAACCAGCGCCCTACTTTGGCCGCCGGCTTGCCGTTCAGCAGCACCACGTCGGCCGTATAATCATTTTCCCCCCTGAGCAGGCTGCTGCCAACTCCGTAGGCGTCAACAGGAGCGCCCGCTTCTTCAAAGCTGGCGATCTTCGCCGCGGTAAAACCGCCGCTGACAATTATCTTTACATGCCTGAAGCCGTTGGCGTCCAAAGCCTCGCGGACCTTGAAGGCCAGCTCGGCCGGCACTCCCGTTGGCTCGAAGTATCCCATGTCGGGGATCAGGCTCCTGTCAACGAGCTTGTCTGAATTGTCCAGCCTCACTCCCCAGAGCTTCTCTTTTAGCTCGCGGGCTACCGCCAGCGAAGTTTCGACACAATCGTTATCGAAATCCACCAGGGAAACTATGTTGATGTCAGGGTAGAAATAATCGGCGAAAACGCGGGTGGCCTTCACCGTATCGCCTTCATAAGCCGCAATCAGCGAATGAGGAATGGTGCCTACTCCTTTCTCGCCGAAAAGGGCGGCCTGAGCGTCCGTGGAGACCGAATCGATTCCCCCCAGCCTGCCCGCGTAACCATCCACCACCTGCATCCGGTAATGGTCATGCCGGGCGCCAAACATTATGATTGGTTTTCCGCCGGCTGCCGCAACCGTCCGCTTGACATTGGTGCAGATCAGGGAACCACGGGCCAGCGTGCCAAGATAGATCGTCTCCAGATGAGCGAAAAGGGAATAGTCGCCTTCTATGGTCATGACTGTTTCATTGGGAGCCAGCTTGTCGCCATCATAGAGCGCCCGGACAGTAAGCCTGTCCCAGCCCGGTTCCCAGGAACCGTCGGGCAGGAAGCGGCCGCTGCAAAGCTTAAGGACGGCGATCGCTTCATCCATGCCACCCAGCCAGGCATTTTTTTTCTGAAATACCTGCATCAGCACATTCGGGCGCTCATTCCTGTCCTCGAGAATCTTTTTGACCCGGTTGAAATAGACATCCGTAAAGAAACCCTGCCGGATCTGCTCGACCGCCAGATCGAAACGGGATGGGTGCTGCCTTTTTTCCGGCATCAAAGCCGTGCCTTGCTAAAATTCATTTCTTGTCCGGATAAAGCCAATATTTCATTTTTGGTTGAAGGCACCGGGTCGCTGTTTCCCGGGCCTCGGAACGGGAAAAGTTCACCCGACCGGATACGATCCCAGCATCTTCACCCAGTTCAGCTTGCATTCAAGGCACTTCAGCGCCGCGGCAATTCGCGGATCGTCTTTTTTGCCCTCCATGTCAATGAAAAAAACGTAATCGCCTAATCCCTGCTTGGAGGGACGCGACTCTATCTTCGTCAGGTTTACATATCGATGCGCGAACTCCTGGAGGATCTGCAGCAGGCTCCCCGGCTGGTCGTGGGCGATGCCGCAGACTATGGAAGTCTTATACGGGGCATCCAGGTCCTGGGGCGCCGGGGATTTGGAAAGAATGACAAAACGGGTGCGGTTATCGGGATAATCCTCGATGTCGTCCGCGATGATCACACAACCATAATTTTCCGCGGCGAGGCTGCTCCCGATCGCCCCCCACCTCTCCTCTGACTGGCTGACGATACGAACAGCTTCCGCGGTGGAGTTGGCCGCAACGACCTGTGCCTGGGGCAGGCGCTCCCGCACGAATTTTCGGCACTGGGCGTGCGCGTGCGGATGGGAAATTATCCTTTCAATCTGATTCAGGGGAATATCGGTGCGGGCGATCAGCCGGTGACGGATGGGATGCACGATTTCCCTGACTATCCGCACGTTTTCGACTTCGAACGTCAGCATGTCCAGAGTGGCGCTCACGGAGCCTTCGATGGCGTTTTCCATGGGCACGATGCCTTCTTCTATCTCGCTGTTGGCCACGGCGCCGATAACGTCGTGAATCGATGCGAAGGACACGGTCTCATCGGCCACGCAACCGGTGTTGGCCAGCAGGGCTTCCTCTGCCCACGTTCCTGTAGGTCCGAGGTATCCGGTTTTAAGACATCCGGGCATCATAGCCCCTCAGCCGATGCCTCTGGCTCGGCGGGTGGGCCGCAGTGATTTGGATTTCGGTTCCGCTTTCATGCCCATCGCTTCCTTGAGCACCTGCGTCTCCTCTGGTGATAACTGCTCCTTGCTTTCGCCGTGCCGCACCTCTTTCATGTAGATGCGGGCGTGATCCCGGGACTGGATGGAGCTTATGATTACGCCGGAATAAAGGCTGTCGATCAGGCATATGGAAGTGCTCTGCATGCCGCTTAAGTCCCGGTAGGCGTCGTAACGGACAACACTGCGGTAGATCAGGCAATCGTCCAGTCGGCGGCTTTCCCGCTTCAGCCGTTCAGCCAGCTCGCCGACATCGATAGCAAGTCCGTCTATCATCTGCTCCAGGGCGCGCGCGTGGTTGATGACATCACGCTCATTGCCTTCGCCCAAAACCACTTTCTGAGCCTGGTGCATGTTTCTCAGATTAGCAAAAAGCCAGGCGGCCAGTATCAGGGCCAGCATGCTGATGCCCGCCGGGACGAGAAAGGCTATCAGGGGATTTTCCTGTATGAACACACTCAAAGGAGCCCTAGCTGAACGATATCTGGTACTCCCCGACGTTGTTTTCAACAAAGACTTCTCCCATCACCGGACCCACCTCGACTCGGAGCAGGTACATGCTGCCCGCCTCCGCCCCCAGACCGCTGAGCTCGATGGGCTTGAGCTCGCCCGGAGCGATGGTGGGCATCCGTCCGTCAACCTTCTGGGGCGCCGGCCGCCCCGGCGCGGAGAGGCTCAGGCTTACCAGAACGTCGGTCTCGGTGAACTCGCCCTGATTCTCGATTACGACCTCGATCGTAACAGAATCGGAAGCGCTGGTTTCGTTAACGCCATCCATGGTCAGCTCCTGGCCGCTGGGCACAAGTTTGACGCTGGTCAGGGCCACGCCGTGCAGGCCGGTCACCTCAGCAGCGCCTCCTTTCAGGCGCTCGAGCACCGTCACTGCGGTCTGCTGGCTTGCCAGAGCCGGATCCTGCAGGAATTTCGCCTGCGGCACCTTGATTTCCGGGTCTGTGACGCCCTCGTCTTTTAATACCCGTTGGGCCGGCTGGTAGAAAAATTCGTCATAAGCGACGTCGCTGGTCAGAAGAATCAGCATTTCGTGGGCAACCTGGGCGGCTCCAACCTGGTTGTCCCTGGCTTCTATCGCATTGAGGAGCGCCGGCTGCAGGCCCCTGATGCCACGCGACCTGATCTGCATGCTGGCCACGAACCATTCGTTTTCGCTCTTGAACCGGTCCGGGGGGTTGATATCCTTGGCCCGCTCCAGGATTTCATCAGAGGCAGCTTGAAACTCGGCCATCCTGCCTTCCATCGAGGCGCGCACCTGCTCATCCGGTTTCTGAAACATCTCGGACATCTGCCTGCCCACCTCGTCCGAATCGCTCACCACCTGCCCCACGGCGTCGAAATACTCCCGAAACTCACTGACTTTCCTCTTGTCTAAACAGCTCTTGATGCCCAGACTGGTGACGAGCACCAGCACGATCACAGCTATCAGGATGATCAGAACCCGCGCCAGAGGAGATTGTGCCGGTGGCTTGCGCTTGCGGCCGCCCCGCCCCGCGCGCCCGGCAGGTCCTTCTTCGGTAACCTCTTCTGCATACGGCTGCTCTTCTTCTTCCTCGAAGAAAGACACGGTCTTTATCCTTTCATCTGGCGGTGACCAGGAGCGCGTTTTTTGGTGGGCGAGGGGGGATTTGAACCCCCATGCTCTTACGAGCACTAGACCCTGAACCTAGCGTGTCTGCCAGTTCCACCACTCGCCCGTGAAACGATGGCCAAAAACGCGGCTTGGCAGCATCAATCCAGCTACCTTTGCCGACTTTAAATAAGAGGATTGACGCCCTGCCACAAGAGCGACTGTATTATATCACAGGCCAAAGTTTGTAAAGCAATAGGGAGTGCCGCGCGCATCGCGCGGCTCCGCGCCGAAAGCAGGGCTTATGGTTCTATCTCGCCCGCATTCTCCTCCGCGATCCGGCGGGCCTCGATCTCGGCCTCGTTGAGCTGGATTATCAGTGCCTGGATCTGGCCCTGCAGCTCGGCTATCCTGGTCAGGGTTTCCGGATTTTCTGCCGCCGGATCGGCCAGGAAGACCGCGGTGAATTCGCGGCTGGTTTCCGTCAGCGCCAGAGAGGCATCGAGTCCCCGTGACTTGGCCGTAAGATACTGCCGGTAACTCTCGCTGATGTTGAGCGCGGCGGCCTCGTCGGTCTTGGCCTTCGCCCGGTTGATTTCGGGTATGATCTCATCCAGAAGCTCCTGCGCCCTGGCCAGGCTTGCCCTCTGTTCCTCATACTGGCCGGCGCTCAGCTGAACAAGAGCGTTTTGAAGCAGTTCCTCCACCTCGGCAAACTTGGGTTCCACCTCCAGGGAGATGGTGTTTACCTCTTCCACAAGCCTGTTTGCTTCCCCTGTCTGCTGGCCGCATCCGGAGGCCAGCACCGCCAGCAGGAGCCCCGCGATGGCCATCGACGTGAAAACGGGGATTCCGCGGCCAAAAAGTCTGAAACCGGTTTTCAATGCTCCTCCTTACGCGAATTTTGCCGTGCGTGTCGCCTTGTACAATATAAAGAGGTTTTCTCTACATATGCAATATAATGATTCAAGCGCCAGCTTTCCTTTCCGCAGCCTGAAGGATTCGCTAACATCTTAAAAACAATTCCAGTTCCCTTTTCGGGCACCCCCGTCTTTCTGAACCCCGGGGAAAAACAGGAAACAGGCGGATATTCCAGAAACCAGGTACTG